>CAYSAA010000258.1:0-3024 GCA_964428905.1 uncultured Atribacterota bacterium | reverse complement strand
AGATTCGGGTTTTCTTTTCAGTTATCCTTTGTTAAGATATTTCCACCCAAAATATATCTCTCTCTAATAATAAAGGATAAACCTAATTTCTTCCCTGATGAACAATATTAATATTAAAAACTATAATAAACACATTATCAGGTTCTGTCAAATTTTTTTTAAATATTTTTTAACCAGAGATTAAAAAATCATAAAAGTTGATTATATCATACAAATTATCTGATTTGATTATTGTAGAGTTATAGTAGGATTACCAGTGAAGACTCAGACCGAAGCGGTTGGGCATATGCCAGTTAAAAGATAATCGGTTATTAATTTTGTAGACAAGTTCTTTTCTATTCTCTTCCCAATTTTTTAGATCATACATATTACTCTGCACTCCATAATTAAACTGTATTTTCCCGAAATCCATCTGCAGGCGAGCCTGAAGGAAAGGTTCAAAATGGCTGTACTGAGCCTGATATTCTAAACCAGCACCAGTCCATAACCTGATAACATAGGAGCTATACAAATCATATTCAAACCAACCTTTATATAAGTCATCTTTATACCGAAATGCAACATTCCAACGATAAGCCGGGGAAATGGAGAGTTCAAAGCCTGGATATTGACTTTCTTCCATGCTTCCCCAAAAGGAAAAACTGTTCTTTTCTCTTTCCGGTTCAATATCATCAAAACTGAGTGCCGGAATACTGGTAAAAAGATGATGTAGCCAGATCTCTTCCTGGTCGTAGAGATGTTCTAATTCCTTTCCTCTAAGAAAAATAGGAACCAATAGATCTGTTCTTGTAAAACCAGCATGGTTAGCTGGGTAAGGAAGCTTAAATAGCGGTATCTTGGGTGGATTGATAACAATAATTATATCCCCCGCTTTTTTGTTTAATAGAAAAGTATATATATTGGGTGGAACTGCGGGAAATTTGTTATTTCTGGTCAAAGAAAGCCATTCTGAAGCAGTTAACCATTCTCCCTGATAACCATCGGCATAGTAATTAAAAACATCTTCCTTTTCGAATAAATATCTAATTTTCCCTTCTCCATTTCCTTCGAAAATCACCTTCCCCTGTGATGAATATCCTACCACGCGGTGAAGATTCTCTTTGTAAAAAGCAAAATCAATCTCAGTTTCCTCTGCCATCTTTTGTGCTAACTGATCCTTTTCATCAGGATTTTTCAGGTATACGTTTGGGTGAATATAAGCCTGAAAGTTATTCTCCGCTATTCTAATAATGTCCTCTCTTTGAGGACTTTCAACGAATTCTCCAAAAGACATCCCATGATCACAATAAACGATCAGGTTGATATCATCTAAGTCTAACTTGGAAATAAGTTTTCCAAAATAATGATCAAATCTTTTGAAGCTGGAAATGTACTGATTTTCTCCAAAGAAATGGCCCATTGCATCAGTGGTAAACCAATAGAATTGAATAATAGAATAGGTTTTCAAAAGCTCAGGAATATTTTCCATGGGAAGATACATAAAAAAATCCAGTCCGGGTATTCCATACAAGAAACCAGCCCTTGCTCGACGGGGTATGTGGGAGATAAGATGTAAATATTGTTTAGATTGAGGAGATTGCTTCCCTGTTTCCCGATCATAATAACCTCCTGAGCTTACTCCCCCGGTAGAAGTATCAAATCCCTCTTGTAAACGGGGAATGGTTGTTTCTGTCCCTCCTGGATAGAGACTTAGACCATAGGGTATAATATGTCCTTCCTCAAAAACAGCTTTTAAGTTGGGTAAATAGCCATCCTCCGTATATTGAAAGAATTTTTCCGAAGACAGGGCATCAAGGTGAATAATAAGAAACTTCGGTTCTGACTTACTGAAAGTAGCCAAAGAAAATAATAAAAATAAAACTGAAAAAAATACAATAAATAAAACAAAACAGATTTTCTTGAAATTTTTAAAAATTAAAATCACCTCATCCTGCAATCTCTGGTGTTGCTCTGAAAGATGTTAAAAAATTAGATTGGTCTTTATTATAAATATGGAAAAAATAATTTAAACTCTATCTAATTAGAATTCTTTTGTCAAACTTATTTCTAAAATTGTTAGTTAAATTTTAAAATTTAACCTCTACATTTTCCCTGCTCTCCTCTTCTGCCTGGAAATAGGGACGGCTTTTAAAACCCAAAAGATTGGCAATAATAGAAGCAGGAACCTTAACAATGTCAATATTATATTTCATGGCAGTGTCATTATAGAACTGTCGGGAAAAACCAATCTTATCTTCTGTGTCCTTTAACTGGTTTTGCAGGTCCAGGAAATTTGTACTTGCTTTCAGGTCGGGATAACTCTCGGCAACTGCAAATAGTCTACTTAAAGCACCTGCTAACTCTGAATTTGCCTGTAATTTTTCGTCTGGTGTATTTGCCGACAGATACTTAGTTCTGGATTCAGTCACCTTTTCCAGAGTTTCTTTTTCATGCTGAGCATATCCTTTGACTGTATTGACCAGATTAGGAATTAGATCAAATCTTCTTTTCAGTTGAACATCAATTTGTGCCCAGGCATTATCAACTCTACCTCTTAGAACAATGAGCCGGTTATAGCTAACAACTGCCCACAGGACAATAAGCACTAAAAAAATTAATATATAACTCATATTATTGCTCCTTTATTATCTATGTCTATAATAATATTTTTTTTACAAACCATCTTAATTGATGAATATAAACTATCTTTTATTTTGCTAAAAAGCACCGGCACCACCTCCGCCACCGCCACCTCGGCCTCCACCGGAAGAGAATCCACCTCCTGAACCTTTGGATGAAGTGGTCCTTACCAATGAATTACTAAAAGCTTTATCAAAAGAGCGGAAAACCGATGCATTTAATTGACCATGCCGGTCAGTCATATGGTAAAGCAAGGCAGAATTACGTAGATTGATGTTCTGGTCGGCCAGCACCACTCGTAATTTTGAAATAACCTTTTCTGCTATACCCAAAGAAATCGCATAAACCAGGTAATGTTCCCAGATAACCAGAGAGGGTATCTCATAATCTTTCATGTTGCTGAAA
>CAYSAA010000257.1:0-5866 GCA_964428905.1 uncultured Atribacterota bacterium | reverse complement strand
ACTGGATATTTCTAAGCAATACAACTGCCTGCTTTGGACTTCAGGTAAAAAATGATCAGATGGCTTATCTTCATCTTTTTTATGGTAAAACCATTTTATTTAACCATTACCACCTTCTAAGAAGATGATTTTTCATGGTTAAATAAACTCATATCTTGAATAAAAATAACTCTGGTAATAGTTAAGACCCATAATTTGGCAATAGGTTGTATTGCAATTATAGACCTTAGATATTTTTTTACCCTTTTACTGCACCGGATGTAAGACCTTCCGTTAATCTCTTTTGTGCAAAGAAGAACATAATGCATACTGGAATAATTGTGATAATTCCACCAGCTGTCAACATCCCCCATTCAACACCTAATTGACCGATCAAATTCTTAAGGGCAACTGGTATTGTCCGGCTAGCTTCATTGGTGAACATAACCGCAAAAATGTACTCATTCCAGGATGTCATAAAAATATAAGCCCCGGTTGCCACAATACATGGTGCCAAAATCGGGATAACAATCTTTATAAAAGCCTGTGCCCTGGTAGCACCATCAATCATTGCGGCCTCTTCCAGTGATATGGGCAAGTCTCTCAAATAGCCACTGAGTAGCCATATGGAAAAAGGTATAGTAAAGGTAGTATAGGACAGCATCAGTGCCAAGGGGGTATAAAGAATACCGATATTTCGCATAATGGCATACAGAGGAATGAGCAATAAAACTCTTGGAAACATGTTGTTGGTTAAAAATATGCCCATTAAATATTTTTTCCCTTTAAATTTGTAACGTGAAAATGCATAGGCTGCAAATAGCGACACAATTAGAGAAATTACAGTTGTACTGACTGCAACTAAAAGACTATTCATCATTGGTTTTAAAAAATTAAAACTCGTAAAAAGTTTCTTATAGGACTCAAAAGATATGGTATTAGGCCAATAAGAAATTACACTGCTATAAAGTTCTCTTTCTGGCTTAATGGATGTTACAAAGGTCCAATAAAAAGGGAAAAGTAAAAAGATGAGAAAAACCATCAGTGGAATATAAATCGTAAAGATCCTGGATAATCTAAATTTCCCCTTTTTCATCTTTTACTTCTCCTCACTACTGAATATATTTTTCAAATACAGAATAGCGACTGTCAAAAGTATAAGGGTTAGCATAATTGACATGGTCGAGGCATAACCCAGGTTAAGTGCATTACCCTTGTTAAAGACATAAACGCTCAATGTCTGGGTTGAATAAGCAGGACCCCCTCCGGTCATATTAAAAATTACATCTACAGAGTTTGCAACCCAAATAACACGTAGTAAGGTTGAAACATATATTGTATTTTTAAGCATGGGAATGGTAATTCGAAAAAGTTTTTGAAATCCATTTGCGCCATCAACATCAGCCGCATCATATAACTCATTTGGTATTCCTTGCAGACCTGCCAACAGCATAAGGGCAAAGAATGGAATTCCCTGCCAGATAATCGTTACGATAACGGATGGAAAGGCTGTGGCTTGCTGTGCTAAAAATGGTATTTTTTCCCGTATAATGCCGAACTTTAGAAAAATATCATTAAGAACACCATAATTTCCGTCATAAATCCATCTCCACATCAGGCCAATCAATACACCCGGAGTAACCCATGGAATAAGACTAACTGAACGCACAACTCCACGCCCGAAAAATTTCTTGTTTAAAAGCAATGCCAATCCAAACCCCAGGATAAACTGGAATCCTACTCCAAAAGTGACCCATAGAAAAGTTTTCCAGAGTGACTGCCAGAATAAGGGATCATTAAAAATAGCAATATAGTTATCAAGTCCAACAAACCCAATTTTACTTGGTCTTCTAAGGTCATAACTTTGGAAACTCATTAAGATTGCGTTAACTGCCGGAATAAAAACAACCATTAAAAAAATAATTAAAGCAGGAGATATTAGTAGATAAGGAGACAGGTCTATTTTTTTTCGCTGCATAATTTATTACCTCTTTTATAATAATTCCGGGCTGTAACACATAATTACAGCCCGGAGAAGCAATAATAAATATATATTCAAATTTATTATTCACCATAAAGGCCTATTTGCAGCTGCTGCATGGCTTCAGATGCGGTAATTTGTCCCATAAGAGCCGCGGCAATCGTATTCGGCCATATGGTGCTTATCCATTCAGTTGTTGTATCAAGAACCGGGAAAATACCAGCAGACGGAGCTCCCTCGATAGAGACTTTCATGAACCGGTTATCCTGAAAAACAGGAAGCTGTTGAACAGTCTTGCTTACCGGGACATTTCCGGTAACGGTACACCATTTATCTTGTCCTTTTCCTGTGGCCAGATAGGCCAGCCATTCAAAAGCAGCATCTTTATTCTTACAGGATTCAAGCATAACATTTTCAGTATCACCCATGGATGTCCATTGATCTACTCCTTTGGGGAACGGGAAAGCATCGACATCATCACCAAAAGTCTCAATCATACCAGGAGAAGAGCCAATATGATGAATGGTCATGGCTGTCTTCCCTGACTTAAAATTAGCAATAATTTCTTGAAAGCCATCCATCGTTGCCGTAGGAGGCACATACCTGTTTTCAAAAAGGTTAATGAAGTCCTGCATGCCTGCCACTGCTTCTTCAGTGGTGAAATCGGAGAAATTACCGCCGCGTGCCCAGATAAAACTACCCCAGGGTTCATGTCCTCCTGTAGAACCTCTCATGCCAAAACCATACACATCAATTGAGCCATCACCATTTATATCACGGGTAAGCTTCTCACATGCTTCCAGAAACGCATCATACGTCTGGGGGACTGAAATACCAGCTTCTTCAAACATAGAAGGCCGGTAATATACATAGAGAACTTGTGTATTCCAGGGCATTAGATAAATGCTATCTGTTCCGCTGGCCTGCCTCATCGTGTCATAAAGGCTTTCTTCAATCTCATCTTTATCTTCCCAATTTTCTATAAAACTATCCAGGTTGGCAAGAAGATTGTTAGCGGTAAATAGAGGGGTAGAAGTAAGTTTGGCACTTGAGGTATCCGGTCCGCCTCCTCCCATTACAACTCGGAAGAGTGTCTCACTGTATGCACCACCATCCCAAGGATATTCTTCAGCAACAACAGTAATATTTTTATCATTTGTAGCGTTAAACTCCTTTGCTATCTCTTGCATTGTTGCAGAATATTCCGGATTATCTGCCCAATACCAATGAGTAATTGTTACTGGTTCTGTCTGTGCAAATCCGGTAGACGACATCATGAAAATCACTGCCAAAACAACGAAAAATACTAAATTTCTTTTTTTCATTTCTTTCTTTCCTCCTAAATTAAATGGTTTAGATTTTTTCCTCGAGATTCGCGTGTTATGGTTCACGTAAAAAAATTATGTAACTATTTTGCACCCCCTTTCTATGATTGTATTGCTCTATATTGTTCCATACATTTTTATTTTACTCTAAACTTTTTTTAAGGTCAAAATATCATTTTTATTTACCATTACCTGAACTTTAATTATTTTCTTCATTTACTATCCTATATGTTTTCAGAAGACAGAAACTTTTTGCCATGTACCACTCTTGTTACTTTCTAAAATTGCTTCAATTACTTTTATAATCTTATGGGCAGCTTCAAAAGTGACATATTTAGGGTTATCATTGTATAGAATTGTGCGATAGAAATTATCGATCATATTTCTTTGAGCATCCGGCCATCGTTCACACTTACGCTTTTGATAATACCTGTAAGTCTTTCCATTATCATTTAAGAGATCGGGATGAGATATCAACAATTGGTTAGGCATGTCCCGGTAACCAATCCAAAGTGCAGATGTATTTTCGTGATCCCAAAAAACTGAAGCTTTACTGCCGTCAATTTGAAAAGATAACCCTAATTTTCTGCCTGCACTTACCTGGGATACCTGAAAACTTCCCCGAGCACCATTTCTAAATCTTAAGAGTACACTACCATAATCTTCTGTATCAACATTAATTTGCTGGTAGACTATTGGATTCATTGAGACTATTTTTTTTCTTACCGGAATGAATGTAGCAAGATCTGCAAAAACTTCCACGATATCCTGTCCCAATAAAAATTGAGCGAGGTCAAACCAATGTGAACCAATATCTGAAATTGCCCTTGAAGGACCTCCAAGACTCGCTTCCACTCTCCAATTGTAGTCCGTATCATAAAGCAGCCAGTCTTGAAGATATGAACCATAAATGGCATAAATATTACCTAGTTCTCCCTTTTCAATCATTCCTTTAACATGTTGAATGACCGCATAATGCCGATAGATAAAATTCACCGCATGAAATATTTTGTATTCCCGAAGTAGTCTTACTAGTTCCCGGGATTCTTTAGAATTCAGCGTTAGGGGTTTTTCTGATAGTATATGTTTCCCTGCTAATATGACATCTTTATTAATCTGGAAGTGAAGATGATTGGGGGTGCAATTATGTATAACATTAATACTTGAATCAGATAACATTTCCTTATAATTAGTAAAATAATTAGGTATTCCAAGATTTTCACATATTTCCCTGGCTTTCGTTTCATCTCTTACCGAGACTGCTTCAATAGTTGCATACCCAAGTCTCTTGACAGCTTCAATATGGGCTTCTCCAATATACCCAATCCCTATTATGCCTATCTTTATCTTCTTCATTATTCTTACCCCTTATTTCAATAATTTGATGCTTTATTACGCCCTTTAAATATCTTCAATACTTCCAAAAGCTTCTTAATATCATCGAAACAGCTCATTATATTCAAGCCTTATTTTCACTCTTGATTAATATCTTTTTCTGTCGATATTGACTTCTTACGTGTTTATGCCCTCTGGCATAAGTTTAGAGTCATCTTCATTATAAATTCCTTTATTGATATCTTATCTTTCTTTTGTAATTTTTTCATAAACTCTTCTGCTTTTTGATCCCCTCTTTGCTTAGAAAAACCGATTTTGCCCTTTTACTTCCGGAAATATCACCTTCTTCTTGTAATTCATCCAAATTACAAAAGGATAACCTTTCCAGCTTCTCTGAATTTTTACTGTTCCGGCATCTTCCTGCCATGAGGTAAAATAGATCAACAATAATGTTAATTCTTTTATAGTGTTTTCCATCATCTTGACCATTTTTTAATATTATTTCCTATCGATAATGCTCACCTTTTTATTTAGTAAAAACTTATATTTCAAGTCCTTATCCTGTTAATTTCTCATATTTTTAAAAAATCGTTGCCTCTTTATCATTTCTTGCTATTTTTTAATGATAGATCCCATTACTTTTTAACAGCATTATAGGTAAACACGATATATTTAATATTTTTATGAAATCCTCGTTTCTATTTCTTCTTCAAAATCCGGAAAATATCGATTAATTACCTTTAAATTAAAGCTAGAAAGAATTGATTCTTTTGGTTCTCTTTCCAACAAAAAATCAAAAGATTTTTCTATTAATTCCTCTTTTGTAATTCTGCCACCAGTTAAATCCTGCCAATATTTATCATCCAAACTGACCTTATATTCTTTCTTTTCTACTTTTACCAGGTATTCATCTTGGTTTTGTTTTTTTACTGTAATCATTGGATCCCCTCCTTTTATCTATCATTACAAATTGTAATCATCTGCAAAACAGGGGGATGCTATTTTCTAATTATAGCCCCCCGGATTCATGATAGTTATTGTTTGTTATATAAATTTAAATTCAAAGGCCATTTTCAATCGTTCATCAGGGTCATCAAAAAATACCTCATTGGGCTCAAAGTGTTCCGGGTCATATCCACCACCGAGTCATTCCATTCTTTCTTGGTATTCTTCATTGTCAGGATCAGGGTTTTTTAACATTTCCAATATATCTTCATATCCGGGTAGTGAGCCACAATCTTCCGGC
>CAYSAA010000256.1:0-5356 GCA_964428905.1 uncultured Atribacterota bacterium | reverse complement strand
TCCGGGTGCCAGACAGTTTACTGTTATCCCTCTACTACCAAATTCATCAGCCATCGCTTTGGTCATCTGAAGTACCCCTCCACGACTGGCACAGTAAGGGACAACCCCTGAATAGCCAAATACTGCTGTAACCGATCCGATATTAATAATGCGGCCATATTTATGCTCAATCATGATCGGGACGATCGCTTTGGAAACAAAAAAGGGGCCTCGAAGATTGGTATTGACCACAGTATCCCAGTCATCCCAGGTTACATCGGTAACCAGTTTGCGGATATTACAGCCAGCATTGTTTACAAGAATATCGATTGTCTCATAGCACATTCTGATATTGTTTGAAAATTCATTGATGCTCTGCTCGCTGCGAACATCCAGCGAGAATGCCTCTGCTTGGGAACCAGCATCATGGATGGCTTTGATACTTGTGTCGCAATTTTCTTTATTCCTAGATGTCAAAATAATCCGTGCCCCTGCCTTGGCTAAGGCAATGGCCATGTACTTGCCAAGACCTCTGCTACTTCCGGTTACAATGGCGGTCTTACCTTTAAGATCAAACAGAGTAAGAGACATTTGACCCTCCTTAAGGATGCAGGATTACCTTTAACAATTTTGGATCACCTGCATGCAGTCGTTTAAAGATTTCTGGTGCCTGCTCAAGGAATGCTGTCTTAGAAATAATCAGTTCAGTCGGTATTTTACCGGCTTCAAGTAGTTGCAATGCAGTCGGGAATTCCTCGCGGATTGCACAGCTGCCCTGTAAGCGGATCTGCCCGGCTACAATTCTTTGCAGTGGCACAGAAACTTGCTTGGAAATATTCCCCACCAGGATAAGCGTCCCGCCACGTCGCAAAGATGCAATGGCGTCATTAATGGTAACTTCCAATCCTACCGCTTCAAGGATGGAATCAGCTCCCCTTCCATCGGTAAGCTCGGTACATATTTGTGAAAGTGAATCATGCTCTGGGTTAATGGTATGCGTTGCTCCCATTTTTCTTGCTATTTCCAGCCGTTCATCTGAAGTGTCGGACACTACAATATTGGCACAACCCCGCTGTTTGAGCGAAGCAAGGATCAATAGCCCGATGGTACCTGCACCAATGACCGCAACCGTATCCCCAATTGCAATGGGAGTCAGGGACACTCCATGCAGGGCGACGGCTAAGGGCTCTGTAATAGCAGCATGATCATAGGAAAGTGAATCCGGAAGTCGATACAGTATATGCTGCGGGACTACTGTATATTCGGCAAAGGTTCCGTTTTGTCGGTACTCCTCACAGGATACGCCCAGCACTTTTCTGTTATTGCTCAGATTATACCAGCCTCGACGGGTGTACCAGTCATCAAGCGGAAAGATTGTGGAATCAAAGGTAACCCGGTCACCGGTGTGCCATGGAGTCACTTCCGCACCGACTTTCTCAATTTGACCTGCTGCTTCATGGCCCATGATAATAGGCGGGATGCGGCGACCACTTGTACCATCATAGCCGTGAACATCACTTCCGCAAATTGCTGTGCTTTTGATCCTGACCAGAACATCTGTAGGCCCAGGTGTTGGAGTAGGAACATCTTCTATGGAAAACTGATAATATTCTTTTAGTATCAATGCTTTCATGTTACTATACTTTCTTGCAAGGAGTTGGAATTCCCACTCCCCCAAATCCTTATAAAAAGGTCTATATTTTACCAAAAGTATAGCATCGCCTAAGTCCAGTGTCAAAAACGCGAATTGCCTCTGTAACTCGAAAAATTCTCCACTACCTTGTTCATATTACTAATCCCCCCAGATAAAATTAAAGGATCAAAAATATCAGGTTAGAAGACGAAAAGACAATATAGTGAGAAACTCTGGAAGAAACAATTTGGTAAAGCCATTATTTATTCTGCTTTTATTATTTTGTCTTCCCTATAATCTTTCCATACACGTTCAAACCAATCTTGTCTTTGTGGAATCTGTTTGACTTTATCCCAGTAAAAACAGCATCGGCCTTCTTGGTAATGCAACCTTTGTATATAATCCTTTAATTTCCCTTTATCAAGTTGAAAACGAAACATTTCTGGCAAATTACTGCTAGGTAATTGACCATTTTTGTTGTAGACCAAATAAGAACCACGACTCTGACCACCATTCTCTAAATAATCCATAATAGAACTTAAATAACAAAATTGGGTAATTATCATATCATAATTCTTGAATACCAAACTAAGTTCTTGTACAGAATTGATGGCCATATTTTCCGGGAACATTTCTAAATTCCTTCTTATTTCTTCTACTGCTTTTTTGATACTTGTTAATGACCGGATATGAGCACCATATTGGCTCATCAATTCTCTGGCTTTATTTCGAAAAGAAATAACATTAGTCTTTTTGCTAATATTGGCTAATATTTTTTGTATTATATCTATTCTAATATTAACTTGTTTCATTGACTGGGATAAAAAATCACTTACATTTAAAGGATCATCACGATAACAGTTAGCAATAAACTGAGCTGCCCTTAAACTGCCAACCTGACCAGCATTAAGGGCTGTGCCTCCAGGACGATGAACTCCATGGCTGCCATTGACCTCCCCGACCGGAAAAAAATGTTTTAGATTACTCTCCCACCAAATATTCCCCTGTAATCCACCATTATTATGTTGCGCACAGACTGCTATCTCTAAATATTCCTTTGATAAATCAATTCCATGGTTACGATATAAATCAATTGCGGGTTGATTCATTACCCCCAAACGTTCAATTGGACTTCCCAGTAATGTTCCGGACTTTTTTAAATATTGATATGCTTCATTACTTAATAAATTAAAATCTGTCGTTCCTGTTTCTTTTTCTGCTTTTGAAGGGTTATGTTGATAGTCAAGCCATACTCTTCGTCCTTTGACCATCATCTCATGATAAACTAAAAGGTCAATTAATGAAGAGCCATCATTTTTTATTTTCCCTGTATCAAATGGCCATTGATATCCTTTTAAAAAAATGGCATCAAGCATCTTACCAGTAGAGCTAAAATATGGGTCTAAAAATTCTTTTTCGTCTTTTCCCTGTTGGTCAGTAGAAAGATAGCGAGGTAAAACCTGTTGATAACTACCTGAAAGATTCCAGCGAAATTTTATGGAGGCAATACCATACTGGGATTCTGTTAGATTCTTACCCATTGCTCCTGCTTCCAGGGCAATACCTGTTGCGCCATTTTGACTTTTCGGATAAACTGAACTCATGTAAATACCCGCCGGCCCACCAACAGCATAGATGATATTTTGACAATTAAATAGAACCAAACATTGGTCCAGATTTCCTAACTCTTCCAAATTCAAAGCCATACAACCAATAATTCGGGTCTTCTTTGTATCGGTAAGAATTGCAATAACCTGATAGCCATCATAAATCTTGATTCCTTTATCGAGTACTTGCCTTTCTAGTTTTTCGGTCATTAATCTTGAAGTCAGGGGCCCAGCTGAAGTCGCCCGTTGGCGTGGGTCATAGTCTGTCTTATATCCGATAAATTCACCATATTGGTTATGCGGAAAAGGAACACCGATATCAACCAAATGCAGGAAACACCAGGGAGATAAAGCTGCTTCGACCAGAGCAATATCTCCATCCATACAACCTCCCCGGAAAAGAGTTTTTGTTATTTCTTCAACTGAATCTTGCTGATCCCCAAATAAATTTAATTTATAATAAGTCTGCTTATCAGAACCAGTATTACGAGATGTGCCTTGATTCAAGCCTTCCGTAATGATGGCTATATCTGGTTGACCAAAAGAAAATAAGCGATCAGCAGCATTCAAACCGGCTGCACCTGAACCAATAATTACAGTATTTAGTGATATAACTTTTATTTTGAAACCTGAAACTGTAACAAAATTATCCTGCATCTTTCTATAAACTCCTTAGATGGAAACCACCATCAATATTGATAATTTCGCCTGTTGAAAAATCAAAATCACCGGAGCATATCGCTCTAACAGCTTTAGCAACATCCTCAGGATAACCCCAACGTCTAATGGGTATTAACCCTCCCTTAATCATTTTTTCATATTTATCTCTTACCACACTGGTCATATCTGTTTCAATAATTCCGGGTCTAATTTCATAAACATTAATCCCCCATTCTGCTAAACGAACAGCAAATAAACGAGTTATCATACTAATACCTGCTTTTGAAATACAATATTCACCGCGATTTATTGAGGCAGTATAAGCCGAATTAGATGAAATATTGATGATTTTTGGACAATTCTTTACCCCTTCTCTTAATTTCTTTATCATAATATTGGCTACATACTGAGTTAAAAAAAATGTTCCTTTCAAGTTTATATCCATAACAAAATCATAACTATTTTCAGTCATCTCAAGAATATCTTTTCTCTCTTTAGGTGCTACACCAGCATTGTTCACCAAAAAATCAACTCGGTCAAATCTTTTTAAAACCATATTACAGAATGTTTTTCTGGAATGAGCACTATTTAGATCTCCAGAATAATATAATACAGGTGAACCAATTGATTTTAATTTATCAAGATTATTGGATATCTTTTCTTCAGGGGAACGAGACATAATGGCTATAGCACAACCTTCTTCAGCCATTATCTTGGCAATTCCAAAACCAATACCTCTCGTTCCACCAGTAATAAGCACTACTTTGTTAGAAATCATATCAGCCTTTCCTTTTCTGAATTTTATAAGTTTTATTCATTCTACTTAATGAAATATCTCTATTTATACAATTAAATCAACCGATTTTTGATTTGTTCTAATCGCTCTTCAATCCCGCGCTCCCCTGGTAAAATCCTACGAACACCAAAAACCGGAACATTCTCAATTTTCTCTTTTTTCATCAATTTCTTTAATTCTTCTATAAAAACCCCAGAATCCTCTTTCTCAGAAGTATCACGATCGATACCTAACATCGTTCCCTTACCTTTGGTAATCTCTACGCCACAAGAAGGACTAGGATTCATGCCGATAATTCCTAAAACCTCAAATTCAAATTCGAGGTAATCTTTTATCTGTTTAACGACTTTTTCTGCCTCTTTTCTAAAACATTTTCTCAATTTTTCAGGCTCTATCTTACCATATTCATACTTTTCTAATCCTAGACAGAGGTATTCCGGACAGGGCATCTGAATGATTCCCACTCCGCATTCAAGAATGGTTTGAATTAAGGGAGTAGTAGCTCCAGGGTAAGCACATCCGCCGGGAAATCTTGTATTGATATTTAAAAAACAATGGCTGAGGAATACAACTTTTCTTTTTCTTTTATCATTTAAAAAAATATAACCTAAGCGAAAAGCATCAGCAAAGGACCCCTGGAATTGAATATCTCCGGTTCCCCAGATTGAAATAAAGAATGGT
>CAYSAA010000255.1:0-5994 GCA_964428905.1 uncultured Atribacterota bacterium | reverse complement strand
GGCGATCATCTATGCCCCCAAAGCTTACCAGTATGTACTGGACCAGAATGTTCAGCGTCTTGTAACTTCCAACGTGAAATCAGTGGAGTCGGAAATCAGGTCTGAATTAATCAGCACACATCCTATTCATATCTGGAATACCATTGATGGGCTTATTAACCGGCTAAATTTCCAGAACCCGGTAACCTTGAGTCAGCAAACCAAAAACGGCTGGAGTAGGCCGGGTGATGTGGTGGTGACCTTTGACGGCATAAGCACCTTCCGCCTGGACGGTATCGGCAGGGATGGTTCCTCACTGCGCCTGAATATTATCATTCAGAAATCAAATTAAAACAGTATAAGTTAAAAGGGGTCAGGTCTTCACATTTGACATTTCTTTATGACAATTTCAAATATAAAGACCTCAACAACACCCATGGGAGGCAAATATTATGTTTCAAGAAAATTTATTAAAAAGAATAGAGATAAATCCCAGGATAATGTTGGGGAAGCCTATTATTAAAGGAACGAGAATTCCGATAGAAATAATAGTAATAAAGCTTTCCCAAAATATTTCTATTGACAAAATTCTACATGAGTATCCACGCCTTACCCGCAAGATATTCAAGCGACTTTGTGTGTACTAGGGTAAGGCTTCATAAGTTCATAGCATTTCGAAAGATGGGGACAGGTCCTACGGGGCCTGTCCCTGATTTTTAACAGGTTGGTTGAATGAATAAACGGTATGAAAAAATTGAAATATCTGCAATGAAATGGCATTACAAATGGATGCATTGGGGTAAATGCTGGTTAAAAACAAATGGTAATTTGAAAAAATTTGTTTTATAATAAGAACAAAATATGGGATGTGAAATTATATAATTCTGGTGTAAAAAAACACTTTGCGGGATGGTAAGTTCTATGCTACAAAACCATTAAGGGAGGTGGTCCATTTCGGGAATTGAAAAAATAGCACTACTGAAGGTCAAGTCAAGTACTAAATATAAAAAATATGAGGAGGTTTTACTGTTATGCTGAGATTTAGACTCACCAAAAAACTGATTATTTCTGTACTGACTTTTCTGGTCATTTTTAGTTCTTTGTGTCTTGTATCTGCAGCACAAAAAGAGATTGTCGTACTTTCGTTTAACGATTTTCATGGAGCTCTTGCTTCTTCCGGGAAAAACGTCGGGGCAGTGAAACTGGCGGGTGCCTTAAAAGCAGAAAGGGCAAAGAACCCCGAAGGAACCATTATCGTCTCAGCCGGGGATAATTACCAGGGTAGTGCCATGTCCAATCTGCTATACGGGGAACCGGTATCCGCGGTTCTGAAAGAAATCGGAATTGATCTTTCGGCAGTCGGTAACCACGAATTTGACTGGGGAATTGACCGAATTACCAAATGGGCGGAAGATGGTGGATTTACCTTTGTCTGTACCAACATCTATGATAAACGGACCAATGAGCCGGTAGAATGGGCAGAACCCTATGCAATTCTTGAAAAAGATGGAGTGAAGGTAGGATTTATCGGACTGGCTACCCCGGAGACCGCTTATAAAACCCTAAAAGAGAATGTAGTGAATTATGAATTCAGGGACCCGGTGGCAACCCTGGCTGAATGGGTACCAGAAGTGCAAGCTGCTGGAGCTGACATCATTGTTGCTTTAACCCACCTGGGTTCCATACAGGACGATGAGGGCAATATCACCGGCGAAGCTGTTGACCTGTTTCAGGTGGAAGACGTGGATGCCGTTATCTCTGCTCATACTCATGACAGTGTCAGTGGCTTGATTGACGGAAGGCCGATTGTCCAGGCTTACTACAATGGAAGAACCATTGCCAAAATTACTTTTCAGTTCGATGAAAATAATAACCTGGTAAGTGCGGAGCCGTCATTGGATCCTCTTTTTGAAAGAGCGGATACCATTACGGATGATGCAAATACCCTGGCTATCTATCAAAGGTATGAAGAGGAATTGGAACCCATTCTGGGGAGAGTACTGGGTGAAACAACCGTGGAGTTGGACCATGAACGGTACGAAGAACCATCGTTACTGGGAGAATGGACCTGCCAGGTCATGAGAGAAAAAGCCGGAGTTCAGATTGCCATGACCAACGGTGGAGGTCTCCGGACTCCGATCCCGAAAGGCAAAATCACTGCCGGTAAGCTGTATGAGGTCATGCCCTTTGATAATACCCTTTATACCATGGAATTGCTTGGAACAGATGTCAAGGCCAATATTGAACACGGTATCATGAATGAGGACATTGGCTGGATACAGATATCCGGTGTGTATGTCACCTATAACAAAGATGCTGAAGCCGGTAACCGTATTACCAGTATGGTATTGGAAGACGGCACTCCGGTAGAGATGAATGGGTATTACACGGTGGTTACCAATGATTTTATGGCAACTGGTGGAGACAATTATGACTTTAACAATGCCCGAAACACAGAAGACACCTATATCCCGGTAAGAGATTCCATGATGGAAATAGTGGAAAAAGAAGGTGTCATTTCACCGGAAAAACAGAACTGGTTATCCCCGGTGGGAGCTGGTAGAACCTATATGATTGTGGCGGGAGACTCTGTATGGAAAATTGCACAGAAGTTCGGTACCACTATGGAAAAGATCATTGAATTGAATGATTTAGAAAATCCCAGGATTATACTGCCGGGACAGGAGCTGGTTTTACCATAGATAGCAGAGTAAATCATTATTGATATTTTATCGAAAGATGGGGACAGGTCCCACGAGACTCGTCCCCGATTTTCAATAAAGGTGAGTACCATTTCTGTAGATGCGTCAGATACTATATAAGGAGTAAATTATCTCACTTCCTCCCTCTTGAGGAAAGGGTTGACTCTTTTCTGATTTCCTCCCCTATGAAAAAGGATTTACTTCTCTTTTATTTCCTCCCCCTTGAGGGAAGAATTGACTCTTTTACTTTACTTTACCCTTCAAAGGGGGACTGAATCTTTTCGATTTTCCTCCCTTTATGGGAAGGATCGAGTCTGTTCACATTTCCTCCCCCTTGAGGAAAAGGATTGACTCTTCTGTTGTTTCCTCCCCCTTGAGGGGGGAGGAGTAAGGTGGGGGTGAATTGAAAAATATATCGTAGATTTTGTAAATTTAGAAAGAAAAATAATAATAGAATTAGATGGCGGACAACATTTAGAAAAAAAAGATAAATTAAGAGATAGATGGTTAGAGGAACAGGGATATGAAGTGTTGAGATTTTGGGATAATGAAGTTATTAAGAATATTGAGGGTGTATTAGAATTTATAAGAGAAAAACTTTTGTCCCCCTCACCCTAACCCTCTCCCCTCGGAGGGGAGAGGGTTAGGGTGAGGGGAAGACAATCTCCTAAAGATTTTCGATTCCATTTAACTAAAAACTGTACACTGGTTTTACCTCGCACTTTGTATAATGTATTGGTTTTTTTTACCTTATACACAATACGATTAAGACTGGCAGACCAAGAATAATTGGTAAACAGTTAAATTGCTACATTGTGTTTTTGTATTTAACTGTGAACTGACAACTGTATTCATTTATACTCGATACTGTATTTGGACTACATACTATATAGTACAAACTCGATGCTGTCTAAATGCATTTATTGTATTATCTTGTATTGGACGCGATACTATATACTACATACTATATACTATTTTAAAGGAGTGTACTAATAAAATGAGCAAACCCGAACAAAATAAGAATTGCCAGGAAATATGGAAAAGAACTCACAGCTGTGGGGAATTAAATAAAAAAAATATCAAAGAACAGATAGTATTAATGGGATGGGTTAATACACGAAGAGACCACGGTGGGCTCATTTTCGTTGATTTGAGAGACCGAGAAGGTAAAACCCAGATTGTATTTGACCCAAAAATATCTCAAGAAGCTCATCACACGGCACATAAAATCAGAAACGAATACGTCATTGCTGTTAAAGGAGAGGTTGTTTCCAGAGGAAAAGAGGGTATTAATCCCAATTTAAAAACCGGAGAAATTGAAGTTAAGGTGAGCCAGATAGATATTCTGAACCAATCAGAACCGATTCCCTTTAGTGTCAGTGAATATTCGGAAATAGGGGAAGATCTTCGCTTAAAATACCGTTACCTGGACCTCAGAAAGCCTGAAATGAAAAAAAATATAATCATGCGTCATCAGGTTGGTCAGGCAATTCGCACTTTCCTGGACAAGAGAGGATTCTTGGATATAGAAACACCTTTTTTAACGAAAAGTACCCCGGAGGGAGCCCGTGATTATATTGTGCCCAGTCGTGTGAATCCTGGTAAATTTTATGCACTTCCCCAGTCACCCCAGCTATTCAAACAATTACTGATGATCAGTGGCTTTGATAAGTATTTTCAGATTGTCCGCTGTTTCAGGGATGAAGATCTGCGTGCAGACCGGGCACCTGAATTTACCCAGTTGGATATTGAAATGTCATTTATAAACCGGGATGAAATATTCAATTTAATCGAAGACCTGATGATTCATCTTTTTCAGGAAATATTGAATCTAAGAATAAATAAACCTTTCCCCAGATTTGATTATGATGAGGCAATATCCAGGTATGGAATTGATAAACCAGACCTGAGATATAGCCTTGAAATTCACAATTTAAATCATGTTTTTAAAGAAACACAGTTTGAAGTATTCTCAAATATTGTTAACGAAGATGGAAAAATTGCTGCCATAAAAACCGAAAAACCAGAAACTTTTTCCCGTAAGAATATCGATGATTTGCATGATTATGTAAAATCATTTGGTTTAGCCGGATTGTCCTTTATCCGTTTCAAGGAAGGTGATAAAATCCAGTCTTCAATAGGTAAATATGTTTCTGCTGTTGAGGTAGCACAAATCAGGCAAGAAATGCAGGCAGTAAACGGCGACCTTGTCTTTATAGTTGCCGGACCATGTGAACAGGTTAATCAAGTTATGGGAATGCTCCGTATTAAATTGGCCAATGACCTTGATTTGATAGCAAAAAATTGTTATAAGTTTTTATGGGTTACCAATTTCCCGTTATTTGAATATTCCAATACTGAAAAACGCTATACCTCAATGCATCACCCTTTTACTGCTCCTGTGGAGAAAGACATTCCACTATTGGAGACTGACCCCTACTGCATTCGTTCCAAGGCTTATGATTTGGTATTAAATGGTAATGAAATTGGAGGAGGAAGTAT
Organism: uncultured Atribacterota bacterium; assembly: GCA_964428905.1. GTDB lineage: Bacteria > Atribacterota > Phoenicimicrobiia > Phoenicimicrobiales > Stramentimicrobiaceae > CAYSAA01. The sequence continues at coordinate 811 of CAYSAA010000255.1, read as the reverse complement.
TCGTATTCATCAGACTGAACTACAACAAAAAATATTTAATCTTTTGGGTATCAGTCCGAAGGAGGCAGAACAAAAATTCGGATTTTTGCTGGAGGCATTACAATACGGTGCGCCACCCCATGGAGGTATTGCCTTCGGGATGGATAGGCTGGTGATGCTGTTAACAGGCGCAAGTTCGATAAGAGAAGTGATTGCCTTTCCCAAAACACAAAAGGCAACTTGCCCGTTAACCGATGCCCCGTCAGAGGTTAGCCCGGAACAATTAAAGGAATTGCATCTTAAAATCAGTATATAGTAAAAATACTGTGGGAAGAATAGAAAGCCAACTGGTATTGCGTCGTGCGTATTGCGTATATAGTCCAAGAGAAGAGATAAGAAACACAAATCTCTTTACCAACGACTAACGACTAAAAAACAGTATTGGGTATACAGTATCGAGTAGGTAGTATGTAGCAAATCATGTGGGAATATCTGTAAACAATCCTTGCAGTAATGCAGGGTTACCATAATGCAAGAATGCGTAAATTTAAAGCAGTATATAATATTGCCAATATATTATGTAGTATAAATGAAAAAAGAAATAGATAAAATATACAAGATAATAATTTATTTAACCATAAAAAACCACCTTCTTAGAAGGCGGTAATGGTTAAATAAAAGGGTTTTACCATAAAGATAAAGATGAGCTAACTGAAATATTTTTTACCTGAAATCCAAAGCAGGCAGTTGTATTGCTTAGAAATATCCAGTTAATAGAAAAGAAAAAGCAGCATAAAAAGTAACCAGGAAAAAGGCACACCTCTTTTAGAGG
>CAYSAA010000254.1:0-2875 GCA_964428905.1 uncultured Atribacterota bacterium | reverse complement strand
GATGCTACATTCAATAACAGGGGACAATTTACTGCCATGCCCGGGTGTTAAATAGAATATCGTCCCCTGTTCTGCTTTATGTAAACCATTCCATAGTTAATAGTTAACAGCCAGGGACTTTCTCCCCCGAATCTCTGACTAATATTTAACTATAAAAACCATGGAACGGGAGGATGCCATTATAGAATATCCATCATAAACTGCCTCATACTATTTTATCTTTTACTCTTATCTAAGCATCTTCTTGTTTCCTATATTTTTCCTGTGACTCTTTGGCTTTTTTTACCCTTTCATTATTGATCGGTGCTGACATCTCCCGCCAGTTGTAAGAAAGATTATCTAAAAACTTGGCAATCTCTCCGTTTAAAACACTTTCTGCTCCTTCATGGGTAGGTCTAGCCCCTGATTCTAGAACAATTGTTCTGAGTTGATGCGGATTATCAATTATAGGACAGGGTGCCATCATGTTATCATTGAAAGGCTGTCTTTTCTGATAAGACTTAAATAACGGATTTTGCAGTATATCCCACAAGCTTTTATCTTTGATATTATCTACGGCAAAATGAACAAAGGCACAGGGTTCTACATCTCCTTTGGCATTGATATGGAAGTATCTTCTCCCACCGGCAATACATCCTCCGCTAAAAGTACCGTCATTCCAGAAGTCAGCCAGAAAGAAGGGTTTATTACTGCGGATCTCAGGAACACGATAGGCTAGTTTAGCCCTCTGCTCAGGGGTTATCATCATATCAAGATTCGGTTCTCTCCCAATCGGTATATAATGGAAAGACCAACCGTAAATGGCTCCCTTGTTGATTATGTGGTCGATAAACTCATCGCTACCGAATAGCTCATCCATATTCTGCCTGGTTACGGTCAGGCTGGTACCAAAAATTACACCCCGTTTACGCAAACGATCCATGGCAGCTATGACCTTATCATATACACCTTCACCACGGCGGGCATCGGTGGATTCACGAAATCCTTCCAAGCTAATGACGGGACTAACATTACCTACTTCGACCATTTTATCAGCCATCTCATCATCAATTAAAGTGCCATTGGTATACATCATAAAACCTACATCTGGATGCCGGCGAAAGATTTCAAAGAGATCAGGGTAAACGGTAGGCTCTCCTCCTGATAGCACGATAAAGTAAATACCCATACCCTTGGCCTCATTTATGATTCGGTCTATGGTATTTATATCTAAGCTATCACTCTTTTTGTATTTACCTGCCCAACAACCGGTACAGCTCAAGTTACAGGCACTGGTCGGATCAATTAGAATAGTCCAGGGGACGGATACTCCTAATTCTTTAGATAACTCATACTGTCTGGGAATACCCATCAAACCGGCATTGACAAAAAAGTTCATAATCAGTCCATCCTTATAGCTGGGTGCCACCTGGGATAATTTGCGGATATACTGTTTTATGACCGGATTAGTTTTATAAGCTTCCTTGATAGAGGCAATTTCCCGGTGATGGTTATCGGTACGAGCTACTTTGTCGGCAAGATTCAAGACCTTCATAAAATTCTTCTCCGGGTCTTTCTCCAAATAATTTATAGCCTGTTTGATTACCTGTTCAGAAACATATTTCTTAGCAAAGTTAAAGTTGACTGCCATTATTGATCATCTCCTTTATAGAATATTTTACTTTCAAAACAATTTATGCTTTCTATATAGCCTGATATTTTTAAAACAAGACCTGCTATGAAGGGATTGATAAACAATTCTCTTCTTTCTTAAACACACGGGTTAGCTATTGGACTCATTTGAAACACTTATATTCTCAGCCTTTTTTTTAAAGATTAGCATGTAAATCCAACCAATAAGAAAACTACCGATAATGCCGGCAATGACATTGAAACCCCATAGCATCCATCCCCAGTTACCCAGAATGAGTTCACCCAGAAGAGCACCAATGGCAGCACCAACTAATATGTTCCAGTAACCCCCCTTGATCTCTATGTTTTTAAAGATAATCTGTAATAACCATGCCATAACAAGCGCAATGACAGCTAGAACAACTACATACATTGTTTCCACCTCCTTCCATCTTTTATTTCCCTCCATAGCAGGAAATCTTATGAACTTTTATTCAAATGAACTAAAGTTCATAATTGAAGAATTTTTTTTCTATTTACTTCTTCTAATCAATCGGCAAAAGAATTCAATATTTCCTTCCCGGTCATCAGGGTATTCTCGGGAAAAATCATGGATGGCCAAAAGTAACATGCGAATAGTTCTATCCTTGTCCCTGTCCGGAATATTAACAACCCCTGTTTCTTTTGCCTTATAAAGCAGAGATCTCATAAGAGCCATTAGATGCTCTTTTATTTTATCAATTGCTTCATGATTAATTTTATCTCTAAGTAGTTCACGGCTGAATCCCTGAAGGCTTACAATCTCCTCATAAAGTATTGATAAAAACTCATAGGAGTCTGTATTTTTTCCAATCATGCTTTCCAGTGTCACATAGATTTGATCAAAAACTTTCTTAAAGACACTTATAAATAAATCCTGTTTATTGGAATAGTAATTGTAGAGAGTGCCCACCGATATCCCGACATCTTCTGCAACCATTTTCATTGTTACACCACTGTAACCCTTTTTAGCAAAGAGGCTAAAAGCGGATTCATTAACCTTTTCTTCCAGTCTATCGATAATCTTGGTCATGACTTACTCCTTCTTGTGCTATGCTTTTGAATATTTTTCCATTTGAACATTTATTCAGTTGAACCTATGTTCAGGATAAAGTATAAAAATTACTTTGTCAAGCTCTATTTTAAAATTTATTAAATTTTGAGGTTTTTTAAATTTAATATAAATAACTACAAAAATTCACTCAATTTTCTTAAACAAAAATGC
>CAYSAA010000253.1:0-6740 GCA_964428905.1 uncultured Atribacterota bacterium | reverse complement strand
TCTGGAATTGTAATATCCAAACAACCCGTTAATCCAATAGACAGTATAGAAACAATCAAGAGTGTCCAGAAAATTTTCTTTAAAAGTAAACTTTTCATTATTTTATTCCTTCTTTCTTTTTAATCTTTTTAAAATTTAAAACACTTCGAAATATCTAGAAATTAACACTAAAGTTAGTCTCTTTTTCTTACTAATTACCACCAAGCCTCCGCTGCGAATGTCTTAGCCAATATCTGGCTTCTTCGTTATCTGGCTGCAGATTCAGCACTTGCTGGTAATGACGAGCAGCTTGATTATAGTCTCCTGTTTCATAGTAGACCCTGGCAGCCCAGTAATTGGATTCGACTGAATCGGGATATTCTTCAATCGAGTTTAAGAAGTAGCTAAGGGACTTATTGATATCCCCTTTCTGATAGTAATTAAAACCCAAACGATAATAGGCATGGGCTAAGTTCTGTTTAGCCTCTGGAGAAGCGGAAGTCATGCCTGTCTGCTGGATTAGCTCCAAATATTTTTCCCACTGCTGTGCTTCCCGGTAATACCAGCCGGTATGCTGATACATTAGTGCTAGATAATAATTGGCTTTAATAAAATTCGGATCAATATCAAGAGCTATTTGGGCATAATCAATAGCTTCAGCCCATAATTTTCTACCTGGATAATTAGCCCCCTGATAGGTATTCAAAGCCTCTTCCATCTTATTTACTGCCCTTTGCAGGTATTCTACTGCCTGTAGTTGGCTATCACTATAAATCTGCAGCTGTTGGGCAACACCATTGAGAATAAATACCTGAGAAACGATAAAGAACAGTAACAGCATTAATAAAAAGTATGTCTTTCTATTTAATTTCATTTCTAATTTCCTCCTTTATATATGATTGAAATAACTTCTTTTAAATCTGGAACCAACCAATATCATCGGTGTTTTGCCACCATCAGGTTTTTTTGTTTCCCATAATCAGCAGCACTATGCCGCCTACAAGGGCAATACCCCCCACAACCGGTGGCAGGGGAAAAGTATTTGTCTTGTCTGCTGTTATTTCCACCGGACCAATATCAGCAACTTTCTCTCTGGTGGTATAACTTACGCCTTGATAAGCAAAGATACCGATACCCACAATGATGAGCACGATGGCGATGACTGTGTTTGTCTTCATCTATATTTTATCCTTTCTTCTATCTATATATTGATAGATGATTTCTCTTACTGGCTAATCTCTCTTATTAACCGTACCAGTCCTAAGGCTAACTCGTTATTCACTTTGTTATTTTTCATAATTTCTTCACCGGTAATACTTTCTCCATAGAAATTTCTGTTTGCCTTTTTATCCGCTTTAACAACTGAACCAGATAAGGTAAATCCGGCGTAGATACCCTTACTGTAAGAGTAGCTGTAGATGGAATCATTTAAATCAATATCAGCTTGTATAGAGTCCCCCAATGGCCCCGGAGCAACACTGATATCCGCTCCGATTTCAAAGTCGGTTCTTTTAAAGACATCCAATCCCTTCTCGTCCATCAACAGTAGTACTAAGGATACTTCCTGAATACCGGCCTGCAGACCAACCGAACCGGTTTTCAGTTCGATAAATGCAGGGCCATACCACTGACCGGTACTTCTGTCTTTTCTCAGAACGATTCCATCACCAAACATGATGCCGATACCCCATCCAATATTTACCAATTTGGGGTAGATGACAATTCCTTCTGCCCTTGCCAATAGCTGACTGAACGCACCCGCCTGGTCTTTACGGGAAGCCATTTCCTCTAATACTGCAGTACTTCTTTCTATCTTGGTTTCCTCGTTCGTTAACTGGGCACAGACAAAGCCTGTAATCGAAAGGACAAAAAGCATGACGAGAATGAACATGAATATTCCTTTTTTCATTTTTAACACTTCCTTATTTTTTGAGATTTTGTACCTTTTTAAGGTAAAGATTCAACCTATTTTTCTGTACTTTTAGAAAATGGGGTTAATTTTTTATGAATACCTCATTCCTTTTTACAGGTGATTGATATAACTTCTTTCAAATCTAGTACCGATTATTATCATCGGTGCCTTGCCTGTGATCAGGTCTTCTTGCTTCCTCCCAAATACCACCAGTAATAATATACCACCCACAAAAACAAGGCCTCCCGCAACCGGTGGTAGGGGAAAAGTAATTGTCTTGTCTGCCGTTATTTCTACCGGACCAACGTCGACGATTTTCTCCCTGGAGATATATTGTATGCCTTGATAGGCAAAGACCATGATTCCCACGATAATGAGAGTAATGGCTATGATTGTTTTCATTTAGTTTATCCTTTCTTCTATCCATATCGGGATAAATTCATTTCCTGTTTACTTTAGGGCTCTATTGTTTAAGAGCCCTAAAGCTTTTACCTTTATCTGCTAATTGTTCTAATACACCATAGTAATCTTATCCATTCTAACCTCGATAGGAGTAGTCTCACCGGCATATACCTGGATCTCTTCTACCCATGTTCTATACCTATCATTAGTCAGGGTAATCTCATATAATCCCTCTTTCATTTCTTCTAAAGTAATTGTTTGAGAAACTGAAGAGGTTGTTGCTACATAAGTTCCATTGACAAATATCTTTGCTCCACTTACATTACAGCGAACCGTGATGGAACCCTGACTTATTTCGGGATCCAGGTAGGTCGAGACCGACTGGGTTTGGTTAGCAATAACCATAACAGTACTAATCCAATCTCGATACCCCTCTTTGGTAACCATCAATTCATGGTAACCCTGTTTAATATTCTTTAATTCTACTAACTGTCTAGCAGAGGTTCTCCTCTGATAGTTTCCATCCAGATAGATATTAGCCCCATCTTCATTACAGTAAATGGAGAGTGACCCTGTACCGTATTCCGGGATAGGAACTAAATTGCTAGAAACTGTAGTAGTCCGGGAAGGAGAAACGGAGACATCCTCACTCCAATCCTCATAACCCTCCATAACAAACCTGATACGATGCGTTCCCGGATTAATCCGGTCTAAATTCATAGGAGTTGTCCCCATGTAATTATTATCCAGGTATAGTTCAGCTTTGTTTGGTTTGGAATGAGCAATGATCCTACCGTAATTGGTGGGAGGGGGAGGAATTGGTTTTACCGTGTAGTTCAACAGGTTACTTGAGGTCCAGGCAGAATTCGGTATGGTTGCTATAATACCTCTGATCATTTCGCTGTAGTTTCGGTAATCAGAACTGACCTCAGGCATAAACTCTTTGGCAATCAACTCTTCTTCTCTCGGGCTGAAGGACACCGAACGAGTAATGGCAAATCCCTGAACATATTCGATACCCGGCTTGGTAGCAGGGTCGATGATTCCTTCGATGGATCTGGTTTCTCCTGCCCTGACAAAATCTTGTTGAGAGTACTGGTTCGGGAAAAGAATCTTTACCCTTCCTTCACTGTCATAGCTGTATATGCGGACAAAAGAATCCTGGGAAGCCTGAAAAAGAATCTCAATTCTCTCTCCGGCCTGATAGGTTGCCGTACCTTCTTTGGCTAGCCATAATTTAAGAGAAAAAGGCGGGCTAGGGTTAATAATCTGAATGCTTTTCATCTTTTCTGTTTCTGGTTGAACGGCAGTCTGGGCAAAGCCGGTTGTGATAACCGTAAAACAAAGCAGCAATGTTAGGGCAAGCAGTACATAATTTAGTATTTTCCTTCTGGTTCTGGTTGGAAATAATATTCTTGACATTTTAAAATCCTCCTTTTTATTTTTGTTGGCAGTGAACAGTCACTACCAAAAACATAATACATAACACCAAACTACAGGCTTGGACAGGTCCAGCTTTTAGGAGACGTCTGATACCTCTCTCTTTTTTTGTATTTTCTTCCCTGAATATAATTAGCTCCTTAATATAGTTCTATAACTATATATTATAAAGAAGCAACTATTGTGCCAACTTACCTTTTTTAAAATAAAAAGTGCATTTAGATCTCTCCAAATGCACTTTTTATAAGACTTATAGCCCAAAAATATTTTTCTCTAACCTTTTTTTAATAAATTTTATCTTTATTTATTCCCCCCAATTATGGTTATCATACCCTATTATGGTCTATCGAACATAGAATCGCATTACTATATTAAATTCTGAATTCGCAAGAACACAATGAATTGTATACCTACAGGGGGAGTGATAAAAGAAGTATATTTTTATTTATTCTTTCAGTTCAGTGTTTTTTGAGTATAACTAACCAGGTTTTTTAATGGAATTGGTTTCCGCAAAAAACCTATGGCACCTTCATCAACACACATTCTTGCAACTTTAAATTCAATAATTTTACCCGTTAAAAATACTATTTTTGTTCTTGGAGAAATTTTTCTTATTTTTTTAAACAAAGAAATTCCGTCAATCCCCGGTATAATGATATCCAGGTAAATTAAATCAAACTTTGTCTTTCTGCACAAATTAAGCGTATTTTTTCCACTTTCTGCTACAGTTACAGAATAACCTTCTTCATCCAAAACCTTTTTAAATAATTTTCCTGTCTCAACTTCATCATCTACGACTAAAATCTTAGCTGATTTTAATTTTCTTCTATCCTTTTTAATAAACCCTGCTGCTGTTTTCGGTAAAACTCCCGTCATATTTTTATTTTTCTTAACAGGTAATAATATGGTAAATGTTGTTCCTTCACCTTTTTCACTTTTTACCTTTATTACTCCTTTATGTGCTTCTATGATTCCATAGGAAACAGCCAGGCCCAAACCTGTACCCGGTATCCCATTTTGATTCTGCACACTTGTCACAAAGAATGGGGCAAACAATCTATCTAAATCTTCTTTGTTTATTATCTCGCCTGTATTATGGAACTGTATTTTTATATATTTTCCTTCCTTTTCCACCTTTATGGTCAGCTCCCCACCTTTAGGCATTGCATTTTTTGCATTGATAAACAGGTTTAAAAAAACCTGCTGTATCTGACCAACATCTATCAAAGTTATTGGGATATTTGAATAATTCCTTACCACCGTAATTGAACTATTCTCCAAATCCTTGTTAGTTAATTCAATAACTTCTTCAATTATGTCTTTCAAATCAACCGACTCTTTTTCAAGTTTAATTATTTTGGTAAAGGTAAGCAGTTTTTTCACAACTTGGGCTCCCCTGTTCCCACTCTTAATAATCAGATCCAAGTATTTCTTTGACTCATTCTCATCCCTTATAATACACTTTGCATATTCCGCACTACTGTTTATAATACTCAGTAGATTATTAAATTCATGCGCAACTCCTGCTGCTAACTGACCTGCCATTGCCATTCTTTCAGAACGGATAAGATCTACTTGTTTTCGCTCGCTGATGTCCATTCCGATAAGTGCCAGTCCGGTAATTTTTTCTTCCGAATCAAAAATTGGGTAAAGTGAATTTAAAAAAGTTTTTTCTAAGTTTCCATCTTCAAAATAAAGAGGTTTACCACTTTTGATCACCTGCTTAAACTGTAATTTTCGTTTTTTGACTACATCAGGTGGTAGAAAATCATAAATATAACCCTGCAGCAGTGTTTCCAGGTTGGTTCCCAAATGTTGAGCCAACGACTCATTAGCAGTAAGAATTCTTCCTTTTAGATCCGTCAGAAGGATAAATTCTCTTGACATATTCAGAATAGTCGCGAAGTTTTTTTCGTTTTTATACAGCTTTTCTTCCGCCAATTTACGCTCGGTGATATCACTTATCACGGTATAACTTAATTTATCTCCATTCTCACTATCCTGTGCCAGTGTTGACTCCAGCCGTACCCAGAATAGTGAATTGTCTTTTTTCACCAGTCTTAGCTCGCACACCTGCGGTGCATTGGTATCAAAAAGTTGTTTACGGTGATGATAATAAATGTCTTGATCTTCGCGGAAGATAAAGTGGGTTAACAACTTCTTAGTCAAAGCGCTTGTCATCACACCCAATAAATTGCTTGCCGTGAGATTCGTTTCCAGGACCAACCCCTCTTCGTTTAAAGTAAAATAGCCCACCGGAGCAAGATCGTAAAGATTAAAATACCGCAACTTAGAGGATTCAAGATTCTCCTGCGTCTGACGAAGTGATTCGTTCTGTATCTCCAGTTCGGTCTGATGCACCCGTAGTTCATAAAACAACTGCTGTTGTTCTTCGGGTGACAATAGATCAAGATTTTCTGACAGCTGCGGGCTTTTTTCTTGAACTATCTGTTCTGCCTGCCTGCGTAAATTAGTCTGTTTTTTTAAAGAAACATTTTTTTTAGTCATAATTTACCCCCTTGGGCCTTGGGTTAGTGGTCATCCTTTTCTTATTCTTTTTATCCGTTATCGCCCGCTCAGTGGTAGTAATGGCATATATCTCTCCGATTTCATTTCTTACTGCGGTGGCAGTGATCCAAACCTCCACAATCCGGCCATCCTTATGAAGCCGCTGTGTGCGATAGGGCTTTAAAATCTTAGATCTGCTCAATTTCTGCACGACTGTCAACTCTTTCTTATGGATACTCTCCGGTATCAAGTCACGGATATTCATAGTAAGTGCCTCGGCTTCATTCCAGCCATACATTCTTACCGCCGATGGGTTCCAGGCCAGAATATCACCTTTTAAATCCCTTAAGATAATGGCATCATACGAGTCATAGACGATTGCGGCCAGTTGAAATCTATTTTCAGATTTTTTCATCATAGTAATATCCACAAAGTTAATCACAGCACCCTCAATCACATTTTCTTGCGTGCGATAGGGTATGATGCGCATCTTGTACCA
>CAYSAA010000252.1:0-2071 GCA_964428905.1 uncultured Atribacterota bacterium | reverse complement strand
TTGTTTGGCCATTTTCCCTCCATTTTTTTAAAATTAATTTAGTATTTATTATTTACTGTAGATAATTATTGGACCAAGAATTGGGCATGTACGGTTACCTTGATTTCTTTTTTCCGGGATGATGTATTATACATACCATAACTTTGCACTTCGGTGGAATATGGTTCAATAATCTGGAAAACACCGGCTTGAGACCAGATCATCTTCCCTGGCTCATGATTGCTTTCCTGTAAAATTTTCTCAGCCCTTTCCCGGGCATTTTTGGTTGCCAAGGCCAGTAAATCCTTTTTCAAATTATCTATTTCAGAGTAAAAGTATTCCAAAGATGAAACCTGGAAAAAAATATTCTGATCAAGTAGTTCATCAGGATTCAAGGCCAGGTCTTCTATCTCCTCAACTTCGGTGGAAATAATAAACAGGGACTGATTTAAGGAATAACCAACGACTTCTCCATTTCTATCCCATCGCTTCTGGGTAGTAATAGGATTGATGTTGATGTCCTCTTCTGAAATTCCCTTTTTGTTTAAAATGTTGATCAATCTGTCTCTTTTCTCCTGGATATTGCGATAACCGTCCCGCATATTTACCAGGTCTGTATTCTCTTCAAAGGTAACATTCCACTTAACAATATCAGACTCAAAACCTTTTGTAGCAGCACCTACTACCTGAACATAGTCTCGAGTGGAACGGGCCTGATAGAAGAAGAATCCAAAGACCAGGGCAGCAATAATGATCGATATTCCCAGCAATAAAAAGGGTGTTTTTAGATTGTAATTATCGGTTTGTCTTTTTGTATCCATCAGCTGTCTCTCCTTTCACTGTCTTCTCTGAGGTAATCCTGAAATCTCTTCTTGAATTTTTCTACTTTAGGTATTACAACCATCTGGCAATAATTATTTTCAGGATGATTTTCTAGATAATCTTTATGATATCCTTCAGCCGGGTAAAATTCGCTATAGGGTACAATTTCAGTTACAATGGGGTCTGACCAGGTATTGGCATTCTGCAATTCTTTTTTGAGCTTTTCGGCAATTTGCTTCTGCTTATCATTATGATAAAAGATTACCGAACGATATTGTGAACCAACATCATAACCCTGGCGATTCAAAGTAGTGGGGTTGTGAATTTGCCAGAATATCTTTAATATCTCCTCATAGGAAATAATATTAGTTTCAAAGGTAATCTGTACAGCTTCAGCATGTCCAGTGGTATCAGAGCACACCTGTTCATATGTAGGATATTTGGTCTGTCCGCCACTATAACCGGAAATTACTTCTTTTACACCTTTTACCTTTTTATAAATAGCTTCCAGACACCAGAAACACCCTCCAGCCAGGGTGGCCTTTTCAATTTTTTGTTCCATATCATATTCATTCCTTTTTTTAAAATTAGTATTGGATATTCGAAATAAAAAATATTAGTATATTAATTTTATTCTTTCTATTTATAATATCATAAACATGCTTACTCTAAAATGAAAATTTATTGAGGAACAGTATAGGGATTGATAATGATATTATCAGAGATGATGTTTTGCCTTGCTAATCAACTTTCATCAGTGTGCCGGGCAAGGTATTGTGAGACAAAATAGGCTATTCCATCATTGTCATTATCTTTGGTAATATAATCAGCAACATCTTTCACTTCCTGGGGTGCATTTCCCATTGCCACTCCCAATCCAGCTACTTTCAGCATCTCTATATCATTATAGCTATCGCCAATGGCAATAGTCTGGGATAAAGGAATATTTTTCATAGCAGCAAGTTCCTTTAAGGCAATCCCCTTGGATACATTAGGGGCAATTATTTCTAACAGATTGGGATGGGCACAGGCAATAGCAATAGAGTCATTTAGTTTTTCTTCTATTATTTTCTTTAATCTAACCATTTTTTGCTGAGCTCCCAGAAAAATAAAGGGGAAAGGATTTTCTTGATTCTTAAGATATTCACTTATATCAGGTACGATAACAGGTTTTATTTCAGAAAAACTTAAATAAACATCATTCCATTTTGTCTTTTTTTCCATCACTAGCCAATCTTCATGAAATATTTGATATGGTATTTTTTCCTTT
>CAYSAA010000251.1:0-10965 GCA_964428905.1 uncultured Atribacterota bacterium | reverse complement strand
TACTACTACAGGCTGTTCCGCCCCTATACTCTGCATCGGTACTTTCCTCCTTGTGGGTCCTCCACTTGGATTTTTCCCTTAGCATCAGAGTCGTAGGTTCCCACGTTCTATACAAAAGCCTATACTATGTTCACGCCACCTTCATGCCGGTGACCGCCTGGACAGTAGGCAGGTATCCTCCAGACTTATCCCAGGTTAACGACTCTCCCTGGTTTTGATGACATCCCTACGCTTTCGACATTTTATCAGTGATTCACCTTTGTTCGTCTTTATAGCATCTACCTGACGAAATCTTATTTCGCCTTTTCCTTAACGCTCACTACCCGGGCTTTTGATCAGGGCAGCTTAAGGTGGTTTGAAACCTCCATCTGCATGGCGGTTCCGAGGGACCTTCCCTCATCTTTTGTACAGCATGGCAGCATTGGTGCGCACTCAGGCGCACTTCCTGCGCCTTCGTTGCGCACCATCATCTGCGTAGCGCACGAATCGTACGCTGCGCATCGTATCGGTAATCCATCGATCAAAGGCATCATGCAGAAACAAATTTGCTAGCAGCGGTGAAATCACGCCTCCCTGAGGTGTACCTGAATGCCTTTCTCGAACTATCCCATCTGAGTCTTTTATGGGAGCTTTCAGCCATCTTTCGATATAAAGCGCAGTCCAATCGTTTGGGCTGTGTTTTCTTACCGCTTTCATAAGCAACTCATGACTGATATAATCAAACAGTCCCTTGATATCAAATTCGACCACCCAATCATACTGCCAACTCCGCTTTCTGACTAAGCCTACAGCTCCTATTGCTGAACGATTAGGTCTGTATCTATAAGAGTCCCTATGAAAAATGGGTTCCAGCGTCATTTTGACCACCATTTGGGCAACTCGGTCTGAGATCGTAGGAATGCCCAGTGTTCTTATCCCGCCTGATTTCTTAGGTATCAGAACACCTTTGACTGGCGGTGGATCATAACGGCCAGAGCTGAAGCGATTCCCTATTTTGTAGAGATTTCTGCCCAGTTTTTCCTCAAATTTCCCCATGGTTTCTTCATCAACGCCAGCGGCCCCTTGATTTGCTTTTACTTTCTTATACGCTTCGTAGACCGTTCTCTTGGATATTTGATACGATTTTGCCAGGTCTCAACACTCTTCCCTTTCGGTTGATATTGGGGCATAACGTAGCTAACGCAATCCCTTCGCTCCATCATCATTACCATGACTTCCACACTACTACGAGTTGCTCCGTCCCTTGATAGATGATTCAGTCTTCTATCGAAGGTTCCCGTAGTTCCACACAAAGAGCCTGAATCATGCTCACGCTGCCTCTATACCGGATACCGCTTGAGCCGTAAGTAGGTTTCGCTCAAACTTATCACGGTTTTACATCCATAACCGTTTTTGATATCAACTAAAGTACTTTCGACAATGGAACGGCAGTTCACGGTTGTTCGTCTTCATGATTCCCACCTGACATGTTATCATGCCTTTTCTATAACGCTCACGACCCTGGCTTTTGACCGAATGCCGCTGATAGTGGTTTGCAACCCGCTCCTACCAGCCGATTGCGAGGGGCCACACCCTCATCTCTTGCGTAGCTTTGCTACGGCACACTAATATCACTGCACCAGACCTGATTGATGCCGGTGGTAAGGAAATCTTTGATTAAATTAGGGTATATTCGATTGTTATGCCTGCTATTGGTGGTGGTTTTACGCCTGCGTTTGATTCTGGCCTGGATCCTCTATTTTTCGGTTGAAATTTTCAGCTCTAATTACATCTTTTTTCTATTTTACCTTTATCTTTAATGATGTCTTGAACAAATTGGACAAGAATGTCTTTATTATTATTTTTGGGATTAACGAGCACTTTTTTAAATATTATTCTAAGGATATCTCCTATTTCTTTGCCTTCTGACAGGCCCATGTTGATCAAATCATTACCATCAATTGCTAAGTCACTTAATTCTACCGGGTTATTGCTCCCTAATTCTTCTCTAAGTAATCTTTCTTCTATTTTCAATTGATTCTGTTGCAATTGATTGCTCTCGGATAATAATATTTTCTTTAATGACATCAAGAGTTCTATGTTTTCTCTTCCAAATTGGGCTATTAGAAAGCGAATCTGGATGCTAGAGCTAAAATCAACATCTTGCCATTCAGTACTTAGCAGAATTTTTATCCTTTCAATTGTTCTCTTCGTAAATTTTAAGAACTTGACAACTGGAAAATAAAACATTCGGGCAGCCTGGCAGGAACCAAAATAGAGTCTACCCCATAACACCAGTTGGGTTGCTAAGTCTTTTTTTAAATTATCTAATCCTGATAGTAATAGGTAATTTTCCTTTCTCTCTTTCTTGGTCACTTGTATCTTCTTAACTTGATCAAGGCTGAAAATATAGCGGTCGAGGCCAAATTGTTGTAATAACAATATGCCTCGCTTTGTATCGTAAGACTTAAAAATGTAATAAAGTTCATTTCTTATCCTCTCAGCGCTAACATGGGAAATCAAAAAATTATGCTGGATTAAGCTTTTCTTGATTTCTGCGCTCATAGTAAAATCTAACTCACTGGCAATGCGAACCGCTCTTAACATTCTCAGAGGATCTTCTTTAAACCTTTTATCAGGACTAATACTTCTGAGAACTTTTTGACTTAAATCCTGTAGTCCCTTGGACGGATCCAGAAGTCCCCTGCCCTGATTCCAAGCCATGGCATTGATGGTGAAATCGCGACAGATTAAATCATTTTGTAATATTCGAAATAATTTTCCTTGCTGATCGCCAAGGTATAGAGTACCTTTGTTCCAAAAGGAAGAAATCTGGTACATTTTGTGATTCAGAACAAGGGCTACCGTATGGAAACTTTTTCCAATGATTAATGTTTTATACTCCCTGAATATCAACTCGATCTGACTTGGCCTTGCATCGGTAATGATATCCCAATCCCTTACAGTCCTTTTAAGCAAAAGGTCTCTAACGCAACCCCCTACCAGGAAAGACCAGAATCCTGAGTCTTTCAGTTTTTTCAATATGAATAAAACATCGTATGGGATGTCATCTTTTTTGATGCTTTGATTTTTATAGAAAGATATATTCATTTCCTCACTTCAATATTTTTCTTCTGAAGGTAGAAATTGATTCTATTTACATTCTATAAATTTTTTTCACAGAAAACAAAAAAATTATTTATAATTTCTTGACAAACTTAAAAATTAGGATATAATTGCTGTTATTAAATATTGTTAAGAGCAAATATTTTGTACAGGAGTTTCAGGAGAGTAATTTCCTGTAAATCGGGATACTATGAAAGGACTTTATGCCACAATCATCAAATTAAATTATTTTTATAACTGCAATGAGAACAGGATAAGTTCGTTTTGCCATGTCAGTTCAGCTGAATTACGGGGTATCATTGCCTTTGAAAATCATCCAAGCCTTACCTGTTCTGAATTGGCAGAAAAAATTAACCTTTCTCCCTCTCGGGTAACAAGAATTACGGATAATTTAACCAAGAAAGGGTATCTAAACAGACAGATACCGGAGCACGATCGACGGACAACATTGCTTTGCCTGACCAAAAAAGGGCTGAAGGTAAAAGATAAAATCAATCGAGAACAGAAACAACTGGAGCAGCTTTTAACATCTAAACTTAGCGCCCAGGAGATTGAAATAATAAAAATAGGATTAGAAAAACTGGAAAATATATTAATAAACAACACAAAAAGGAGTTAAATATGTCAGAAATAACATTAACCGAAATTAATGAAAGTAATTTTCAAGAAGAAGTGCTTGATTCTTCTCTCCCTGTATTGATAGATTTATGGGCGCCCTGGTGTATGCCCTGCAGAATCGTTTCACCTGCAGTTGAAAAAGTTGCCAATGATAACGCCGATAAGTTGAAAGTATGCAAATTGAATGTTGATAACAATCAAAATATTGCAGCCCGATATAATATTCGGGGAATTCCTACGCTTTTGATTTTTAAAGATGGGAAAGAAGTTGACCGGATTGTGGGGGCAGTACCCCCTCAGGCAATTCAGTCTAAATTGGAAAATATTCTATAGACTTTTTTAATCCAAAGATTATAAAAATGAAAAACGGGTGAATATAAAATTATGTACACCTGTTTTTCATTTTTATAGGTTTTATTACAAAATGTTAAAAGGTAGACCGAAATAGTCTGCTTATTCACGCTTTGTTTTATCGGTCATTAGCAAGCTTAATTCCAGTCCTTCTTTTCTCAAGTCCAGCATTTTATTTCTTAATTTAGCCATTTCTTCAGCGGACAATTCTTCTTTAGCCTTCTGATCCAATTGCTCTAAAACAAAATTAATCAATTCTCTTAACTGTTCAGATTCGTCCTCAAAGGATTGAAACTCCTTTAAGGCTTTTTCTTGTACAACTTCAACGGAAACTGTTTCCCCAGTTCCTGTTACCAAAAAATTTTCTCCTAATTCGGGAATGATTGCCTTTAAATCCAGTTCAGTTTGGATTAAATTCGATAAAGCATGTATGGCTTCCAGCTCTCCATGGACTAAAAATATTTTTTGTGGTTTTTGCTTGATATTTTTCATCCACTCTATGAGCTCCACCTGATCGGCATGACCAGAAAACCCTTCCAGAACATGAATTTGAGCATTTATTTTAATATCTTCCCCAAATATTTTAACCCTTTTTGCCCCGTCTTTTATTCTTCTCCCTAGGGTACCTTCTGCCTGATATCCAATAAAAACAATACTGGATTCTTTTCTCCATAGATTATGTTTGAGGTGATGCTTGATTCGACCGGCTGTACACATGCCGCTGGCAGAAATGATTACCTTACTCTCTGGAGAGGCATTCAGTTCTTTTGATTCCTTGGCTGTCCTGGAAAAATGAAGATTTTTAAAATCAAGCGGGTCATCTCCCTGTTTGATTAGTGAAAGTGTGTCTTCATCAAAACAATCCGGATTCCTTCTAAATATCTCCGTTGCTGAAATTGCTAAAGGGCTATCAACATATACTGGTATATCCAAGTAACTTCTATCTTTTACCGAAATAACCTGGTCATAATATTGGTTTAACTCATAGATAATGTCCTGGGCTCGTTGTACAGCAAAGGAGGGAATAATTACATTTCCTCTTCTCTTCTGTGTTTCAATTATTATTGGAATTAATTTGGCGGCTTCATTATCTAATGAAGGATGAATTCGATCACCATAGGTTGATTCAATAATGAGGTAATCTGCCTCTTCAATCATTGCAGGATCTCTTATTATGGGTTTATTTTTTCTTCCTAAATCTCCACTGAAAACCAGCTTGATCGTTTCTCCTTTTTCTTTAATCCAAAGTTCCACAATAGCCGAACCAAGAATATGACCGGCGTCCTGGAAACGGACTGTTACATTATCATCAATCGTAATTTTTTGATTATATAAAACAGGTGAAAAAAACTTCAAACTATCTGTTGCCTCATCTGCCGTGTAGAGAGGTTCCCGCAAAGTCTTACCGGCACGCTTTCTCTTACGATTCTCCCATTCATTTTCCGTCTCCTGAATATAGCCGCTATCAGGAAGCATGATAGAACACAGGTCATAAGTTGCCTCAGTACAATATATCTTGCCCTTAAATCCTGACTTAATCAGACTGGGGATACGACCACTGTGATCAATGTGGGCATGTGATAGAATGAGAAAATCAATTTCCTCAGGATTAAAGCGAAATGGCTTGTAATTAAGTCGGTTAAGTTTTCTACTCCCCTGAAACATACCACAATCAAGTAATATTTTTTTATCCTCTGTCTCCAGTAAAATATTAGAACCTGTTACCACCTGGGCAGCACCCAAAAAATGTATTTTCATCGTATAGATACCATTCCTTTCTCTTTATTTGGTTTCAAAGTCATAAGCAGATCGTTGATTTCACTAAAAATAAATTGCTTTGCCTTGCTATGCGAAGCATCATTTCGACTAATTTATGCCTCTTTTATTCCATTACAATAACCTATTTAAACGAACAGAAAAAGATAGAGAGCACTTAAACTAAGCAAGATTAGCAAATGAATCGATAATATTTTATAAAACTTTAAAATATTTGCATTCAGATATTCTATGGTTACCGTTAAACAAAGGTGCATCGGAGAAACCATCATGCCTATATAGCCAGCAAGATAGGCGAGCATGGCCATGGATACATTCAAAGAACCACCCTGTGTCATCAATGGCATTAAAATAGGAAAAGTTATCCCAATAAAACCAGTAGTAGTCCCGGTTAAAAACCCTAATAAGAAAGGAATAAAAAATAGAACAACCCAAACATTGATACCAATGGCAGAAAAGAATTGGGGAAGTTGAGTCATGGAATCTGTATTTTCCAGAACCTGTTTAAACAACATAATCCCGATAATCATAATAACAACTTTAAACGAAACATCTTGAAAGATAATGTCCCGTAATTCTTTCATTGAAATCCGTTGAATAATCAAAAGCAAAATAATAGATATACTTACGGAAACCAACAAATTAATCTTTAAGAATAAAACCAAAAATATAATTAATAATATTGACCAAACACTCTGAAAGAGGGTACGTATTTGTGGTTTCCAATCCTTATAATTTATTTGAAAATTATTATTACTTTCTAAATGTGTATACATCCAGAAAAAACCAATAGACAGGGCAATGATAGTGAAAGGAAATTGAAAAATCATTATTTCTCGTATATCAACTCCAATAACTGAAGCATATAGAAGAACACCCGGTATCAAAGGCCAGACAAATTCCCAAACGTGTCGGAACCAGTAATTGGCAAACATAATATCTTCCGAATTCATATTGTTCCTTGCACCGATTTCTCTTAACAATGGAGCAGAAAACATGGCACCGGCAGGCATTGGTATTAATCCTAAAAAAGAGGCAATAAAAAAAAGAATTAAACGATAATCAACAACTATATTTAGCAAAGAACTAATAATTCCATCCATGCTTTTTGTTCTTCTTAAAATACTACTTAAAATATAAACCAGAACCACAATACCAACTAATTCCAACGTATTTGGATCACTGACAGTAAGATAAATATTGTTTATTATTCCATAAAAACTCAGCTGAAAAAGGAGTCCCAACAAAATAGAAGATATAAACATAACAAGGCCAAGATCCAGCTTCAGTCTTAATAAGATTACGATCAACAGAATAATTGAGAATAATTTAATAGCTTCAGTCAAAAAAATCCCTTTCTATTAATACTTTTTGTTAAATCAAAAAATATTTCCACAAAATGTGTTATCCATCTTTGTGGAAATATTTTTTCTTTACACTTCCTTCAAATCCACCAAATTTTTAAGATTAAAATACATTATACCTTTTTCGGAGTATCAGGCTCTTTTATTTTTTCCTCTTTAATCTCTTTTTTAACCTCTATTTTTTCCTTTTTTTCCAAATCTTCCTTAAATTTAACATCAACAACATTAACATCTACTTTGGATACTTTCAACCCTGCCATTGTCTCAATGGCTTTTTTAACATTTTTTTGAGTTTCCTTAGCCGTTTGGTAAATACCAGTGGCATAATCTGCTACCAGAGAGATAGTAATGGCAACCTCTTTCTGATTCATTGAGACTTCAATACCCTTAGTTAAATTATTTTTATCTAACAAAGGTGCAGACATGCCTTTTCTTCCTGCTGTTAAACCTACCACACCTTTTACCTTGGTTGCTTCCATAGCTACAATAATGGCAACCACATCTTTAGAGACTGATATATTCCCTAATTCTGTGTCTTTATTTTCCATATCCAAATTCTTCTCATCTTTTTTTTCAGTATTGGTCATAAAAATTTAAACCTCCTATATTTGAAATTTCACTCATGTTCTTCGTACTCAATTTGATTTACATTAATTTTAACTTCTTTAGCCTCAACTCCACTGATCTTGGGCAACTCTTCTTTTAGTTTCTCTTGGATTTGATGTGCGGTTTTGGGTATGTTACATTCGGGTTCTACAACGAGTTGTAGAATAGTATTAATTCCTCCATTCTTTTGAACCTGTATCTCGGGGGTAATTTTAAAAACCCTATCTACATCACTTAATATATGTAAGATAATCTGACCTAATGATGATGTGGAAACGTTTATTTCACCAAAATCGGTAGGCACTTTAACTGATTGCGGCTGTTGAACCATTTTCTGCTTCAACCATATCAGATAGAGAGAAATGATTAATAGTAACAAGCCTATCAATACCAGTAAAATTCGATTAGTTACATTTGCGTAAATTAAATGAAGGTTTTGGTTAATTATTCTAACTAAGATTTCTTCTTGAATAACATGAAAGGAAATTAAAAAGCATTTTAAAGAAAAAATCAATAACAGAATGATAAAAAGTATAAAAATCATATTATTAAAAACTTTTTCCTTCATAACTAACCTCTCTAAATCAATTTCTTTAAATTTCTTATCCTGTTAGCAAACATAGTAAAATCTTTGTCTTAATTATAATTTATCCATTAGAAGACTGGAAATTCGATCCAAATCTTCCTTACTATAAAATTCAATATTAAGATTCCCTCTTCTGCCATTGAATTTGATTTTGATTTTGGTACCCAATTTTTCGATTAATTTATTTTCCAGTTCAGGGAAATATTGTATTACCCTTCTTTCAGTGGAAATCTTTTTATCCCTACCTTTTGACCATCGACTTACTATCTGTTCCAGGTATCTCACTGATAAATCCTGTTCAATAATTTTTTGTCCAAATTCCTGTTGGACCTGTGTATTCTCTAAACCTAAAAGAACCTTGGCATGACCAAAACTAATTTTCCCCGATGAAACTTTTTCTTTAACCCAGCTATCAAGATTAAGCAAGCGAATACTGTTGCTAATAAAAGTTCTGCTCTTCCCGGTCATTTCAGCTAATTCCTGATGGGTTAACTCAAATTCATCAACTAATCTTTTAAAGGCAGAGGCCTGATCAATCGGATTGAGATCCTCCCTTTGAATATTCTCTACTAAAGCAACTTCAAAGGTTTTAAGATTATTAAATTGCCTGATAATAACCGGGACCTTTTTCATACCAATTTCCTTTGCTGCTTTAAGCCTTCTCTCCCCGGCTACGATTTCATATCCATCAGTTGACTCCCGAACAATAATGGGTTGGATAATGCCATGCGCTTTAATAGATTCTTTTAATTCATCCATTTTCTCCTGGTCAAAATCTTGTCTTGGTTGGTATAGATTGGGCATCAGTTGATCAACCTCTACTTCTGTAACATAAGAACGATCTTTGATATGTGATATGGGTATGAGTGATTCCAACCCTTTCCCTAAGCCTTTCTTAACCATGCGAAATCACCTCCTGGGCTAATTTCTGGTAAGCCTGAGCCCCTTTTGATTTTGCTTCATAAATAGCAATGGGCTGACCATAACTGGGAGCTTCACTTAAACGAACATTTCGTGGAATAATAGATTGAAAAATACTACCATGAAAGTGTTTATCTATCTCTTCCATGACTTCCTTAGATAGATTATTTCTCTGATCATACATAGTCATTAAAATCCCTTCAATAGATAAATTCGGGTTCAAGTTTTCTTTGACTAATGTAATAGTGTTTAACAGTTGACCAATTCCTTCCAGTGCATAATATTCACATTGCACGGGAATGATAACAGAATCAGCAGAATTGAGAGCATTTAAGGTTAATAGTCCCAAAGAAGGTGGTGTATCAATAATAATATAATCATATTTTTCCTTGATGGGACGTATTAATTGCTTTAGGCGATTTTCTCGAGAGATATAATTGACCAATTCTACCTCTGCTCCTGCTAATTGCAACGTGGATGGTAACACGTCTAGATTTTCAATCTGACTGGATATCATTACCTCCTGAATTGGAACCTGGTTTATGATACTATCATAAATATTTTTTTCAATCTTGGAACGTTCTATCCCAATACCGCTGCTAGCATTCCCCTGGGGATCGATATCAATCAAAAGGACTTTCTTTTTCTCTATAGCTAAAAAAACACTTAGATTAATAGCAGTAGTTGTCTTGCCCACACCACCTTTTTGATTGCTAATGGATATGATTTTATTCATGATTGATAAATCCTCTTTTTCTTAAAAAATCTATGTTCCACGTGGAACATCTCAAGATAGTCTGGAGGTAAAACCAGACAATCTTGCTATCAACGATTCCTAGGTAAAATAATTTTGCCTATTGCCTCTATTTTTAAAATTATAATGGTACAAAACAGAAAATTAGTAACATTCAGAAGAATTAATTCAATATTATCAAATATTTACTAAAATTACAAAGGTCTTTTCTGTGGAATTCCATTTCTTCTAGGAAAATTCTCTGGGGTTGGCCTTGTTTTGCGGATAATTAAGATAGAACGCATATGGCTGGAATGAGGAATTTTAATCAAATGAACGCTTTCCAGGGATCCTCCTAATTTTTCAATCACATTATAATTCATACTTACCTCTTTTTGATAAGAGCTACCCTTAAAGGCAATCATTATTCCTTTAATCTTACAAAGAGGAAGACAGTATTCGCACAAGATACTAAGCGGGGCAACAGCCCTGGAAAGTACAATATGATATTTTCCCCTATACTTTTCCATTCTACCAATATTTTCAGCTCTATCTTTCACAACTACTGTATCCCTCAATCCCAGTTCGGTAACAATTTCATCTAAAAATAGCTTTTTATTTTTTCTAGCCTCCAGTAAAGTCATTCTTTCCCTGGGAAAAATAATTTTGACAGGTACTCCAGGGAAGCCAGCGCCGCTCCCAACATCAATTATTTCGGTTGATTTCTGGTAACCCCTAATAGCTTCTTTAACCAACCCTATACATGATAGTGAATCTAAAAAATGCTTATCGATAATATCAAAAGGGTCCTTAATGGAAGTAAGATTTATTTTCTGCTGGTAGTAGATAATCTTTTTTAAATAAATGATAAAATGAATAATGTTTTCAGCTTTCAGATTTATTCC
>CAYSAA010000250.1:0-2417 GCA_964428905.1 uncultured Atribacterota bacterium | reverse complement strand
AGGAAAATTTTTACCCATTACCTATCAGGAACTTTATCATAAAATCAGATGTTTCGGAACTGGCCTGCATCATATTGGTATAAATAAATTTGACCACGTTGGCTTGGTTAGTGAGAATCGACTGGAATGGATGATTTCTGATATGGCAATCATTCATTTAAGAGCAGCAGATGTTCCCTGTAGCGGAAATAGTTCCCCTCAGGATATTTATTTTAAACTCCATCATTCTGATGCCAATGCAGTAATCCTGGAGGGAGAAAAACAATTAATCAATTTCTTTCAAGTCAAGGAAAAACTCCCTGAAATCAAAAATGTCATTTTGATTGAAAAGATTCAGCTATTCTCTGAAGAAGAGGAGGCACCTGAGTGGGCAACTCCTGTTCCCTTTGAAGAAAAACATCATATAAGCGAAAAACTTGAGAAGAAGATTCTTAATTTTATCAAACATAAAAACATCTTTTTCTTTTTATCACCCCGCGCAAAGACTTTCTTAGAAAAATACCTGGAAAACAATAAAGAGCAATTTCTGGCAGAACCAAACTCAGAATACTCAACAGATTTGATGAAACATGAGCTTCTCCAGAAACTGATTGTTATTCATAAAGAATATGATAAGAATCTGCCTTATAGTATTTATTCTTTCCAGGAAGTTTCTAAAATAGGTCAACGATTGTTAGATGAAGGTGATACCAATTTCGATCAATTGTCAAAAACTACCCGGGAAGACGACCTGGCAACCATCATCTATACATCCGGTACTACTTCTGATCCCAAAGGTGTTATGCTAACCCATGCCAATTTTATGCATAACATCCTGGTAACCCCACCGGTTCAGGAAATAAATCAGAATGACCACTTTTTATCAGTTCTACCTTCCTGGCATATTTTTGAAAGAACCTCTGAATACATTGCCCTGGGCGCAGGGGCTTCTACGGCCTATAGTAAACCTTTCAAACAAATTCTTATTCCAGATCTTGCTGAAGAAAAACCAACCATCATGATCAGTGTTCCGAGAATCTGGGAAAGTGTCTATCAGGGGGCTATAAGCAAAGCTGAAAAAGGAAGTTCACTGCAAAGAAAAATATTTAATTGGGCCTTTGATATCGGGAAAAAGTATAAAAAAGCAGAAAGAATTCTCAGTAAGACTTTTCCTTTATTCGACCAAGTTGAATTTACTCCTGAAGAAATAAAACAGGCGCAAAAAACTGTAACTTCTTTAGGATGGCAATATCGATTGGCTGATACATTAGTCTTCAAAAAAATTAGAGCAATCACTGGAGGCCAGCTAAGATTCGCCATAAGCGGTGGTGGTGCACTCCCTGAAAATGTTGATAATTTCTTTGATGTGGCAGGAATTATGGTCTGTGAAGGATATGGGCTGACTGAAACCTCTCCGGTGCTATGTGCCCGAAATCCCAAATATTGTATCATTTCTACAGTAGGACCCAGTCTTCCTGAAGTTGAAATTAAAATTGTAGACAAGGATAATCTCCATAAAGAACTACCCCATGGTGAAACCGGTGTTGTTCTGACCAAAGGTCCTATGACTATGAAAGGCTATTACAAAAATGAGGAAAAGACAAATCAAGTTATTCAAAAGGGATGGTTTAATACCGGTGATTTGGGTAGAAAAACCAAAAATGGTAAATTCCTTCAACTGGTGGGAAGAACAAAAGATACCATTGTTTTAAGAGGTGGAGAAAATATTGAACCCCGACCACTGGAAGAGAAATTAATGGAAAGTGAATATATCAATATGGTCGTGGTAGTCGGACAAGATAAATCGCGTTTAGGAGCTCTTATTGTTCCTAATGTTGAAAAATTAAAATCATTTTGTGAAAAGGAAAATATCAAATTCGGGGATCCCCATGAACTAATAAAAAATCCAAAAATGATTTCTCTGTTTCAAAAAGAAGTAAAGAGTTTAATTTCCAGAGAAAACGGATTTCACCCCTATGAAACTGTTATAGGCTTAGCCTTATTACCTCAAGAATTTACCGTTGAAGCCGGAGAGCTTACTGAAACATTGAAAATAAAGCGATTTGAAATTCACAGAAAATATGAAGAAATCATTAACAAAATCTGTGGGTAAGGTTAACTTGTGGACTCTATACTGATAGAAAATAAATATATGGCAGTTTTTGTGCTATTTCAACAAATGAGCTTTCCATCTAATTCTTTTGTTTTGATTTTCCTTTGGCTATAAAATAGCTACCCTGCATCCGGGTAGCTATAATTAATTGCTCTATTTTTTCAATTTCAAACTTGCTATGCCAAAGAACTGTATCCTGTTATATTATTCTCCCAAATAAGCTTCTTTTACTCTCTTATCCTTTAAAAGTTCTTCTCCTGTTCCCTGTAAAACGACCTTCCCGGTCTCCAATACATAAGCATAATCAGAAATTTTTAATGCAGCA
>CAYSAA010000249.1:0-2018 GCA_964428905.1 uncultured Atribacterota bacterium | reverse complement strand
CAAAAGAGATTAGCAATAATAGATGGTGGATTCCGCCTATTCCAACAGCCATTTATCATGTTTTATTCGGTTATGACTGTCCTCAGACTAACTTTCCCGGCTACCTTTTACAGCCCGTTTTTCAATATATTGCTGGAAAATGTGAAGATACTTGGTTTTATTCTGCCATTTGTTCCTTTCTTATTACCATCATCAGTGTTTTTACTGGATAAATTGTCTTTTAAGTCTTTTAAATATGTTATTTTTTTCCCGATTTTTATGTATAGCTGGGTGTTAATCTTATATTGGGCATTGTTTACTCTTAACGAAAAAAGCTGGTTACCTACAACTCACTCACGTAATCTTAGCAGAGAAAGGGTATTAAAAGAAGCAAAAGCTTGAAATGGATACCCTCTTTTCAGTCTCCGCCTTTTTTGAAATCGGTAGTTTATGTAGTATAATTAAAATATGTTTACTAATATTCTCTACTTAAAAACATTTTTAAACAATTCAAGAAAGGATAAATATGAACCTGCATGGCAAAAAAATCCTGGTTATTGAAGATGACCAACATATTTTTGCCTTAATTAAAATGATGCTGAAGAATTATAGTGTTAATCTTGATTTACAATCTGAAGGTGAATCAGGATTAGAGGCAGCTCGGTCCCAAAAATATGATTTAATATTACTCGATATTATGCTTCCCAAAAAAGACGGCTGGGAAATATGTCGCGAATTAAAAAATTCCGGAATCAAAACGCCTATTATTATGCTTACTGCCAAGGTTGAGGAAACAGACAAAGTTTTGGGTTTAGAAATTGGTGCTGACGATTATGTTACAAAACCTTTTAGTCCGCGATTACTTATTGCCAGAATGAAAGCAGTCTTACGTCGTTATGAAAATCCGCAAGAATTGTCATCTGAAAAAATAATCTACAAAGAAATGGCTTTAGAAATCGAACCTAACAATTACAATATTGAAGTACAGGGGAGAAAAGTTAATTTAACACCTAAGGAATTTGAACTACTAGTTTTTTTAGCGCAAAATGAAGAGCAAGTTTTCAAAAGAGAGTACCTTCTAGAACATATTTGGGGATTTGATAGCTACGCAGAAACCAGGACAGTAGACGAGCATATCAAAAGAATAAGACAAAAACTTACTAAAGCAGGTTTAAATTCTATTCCATTACAAACAGTCTGGGGTGTTGGATATAAGTTTACTTCTAAAAATCAGAAAGATAAAATTTAACATCTTTAATGCCAAAAGCTTTTTTGGCAGATTAATGCTTTCAAACCTATTTATCATCCTTATTTCACTTGCCGTGATTGGTGTAATGTTTGGTTACCTGGTACAAAATTACTATTTTGGCTTGAAAGAATGGGAAGCTGCCAACAATAGCCAGAGAATAGCCAAACTGGTCAGTGAAAACATATCCGGTGGGAGCATAGAATCAAGAAATTTACTAGAAAGTTCTGACAAAATTAACACAATCGCCCGCTCCTCCAATATGGATATCGGGCTAATGAATGCTCAAGGTGAAATGGTTTTTAATGCGCCCACTATTGAGGATTTTAATCTTACACTGGAAAAAACAGAAATCGATCATGTTCTTCAAGGTAATACTATAACCAAAAAAATTATGGGTCCGGAATATAGAAATCTGCTCATGGTCTTCCCGTTGTTAGAAACAAACAATGATGACATTATAGTGATGGGACCTCAAACACCAGAAGATCTGACAAATCTAGTAGGAGCCGTTATCATCCAGACCCCTCTGGGAGGTATCACCGCTACCATTAATAATATTATTCGCCTGGTTTTATACTCTTTTCTGGTAGCAATTGCAGCTGCTATTTTTTTGAGTGTTTCTTTTACCAGAAAAGTGACCAAACCTTTGAAAGATATCAGAGATTCCGCTTTAAAAAGTGCTCAAGGAAAATTTCAGGAAGTTTCTGTTCCGAAAAATAGCAGTGACGAAATCAAACACTTAGTTAATACATTTAATTATGCGGTAAATCAAATCAATGAAACGTTGAAA
>CAYSAA010000248.1:0-5593 GCA_964428905.1 uncultured Atribacterota bacterium | reverse complement strand
AGGGATCCAGATTAAAAGGAACAATTTTTCTTGGTTCTCTACCCTTACAAGAGCCCAAAGCCCAGTCTTCCTTAGAAGGTAAATCATCTGCCTTCTTTCTTTCTTTGAACTCCACCGGTTCCATCATTTGTCCCAGCAATCCGTCTCCCAAAATCATAGCCGGATTTCGGTATTTATCCGCCAGATCAAATGCCTTTATGGTTAGATCAACCAATTCCTGCACAGAGGAAGGTGCTAGTACAATCAGGTGATAATCACCATGTCCACCACCTTTGGTAGCTTGAAAATAATCTCCCTGTGCCGGTTGAATCGAACCCAAACCAGGGCCACCCCTCATCATATTAACGATAACAGAGGGGAGCTCTGCACAGGCAATATATGAAATTCCCTCCTGCTTCAGGCTGATTCCCGGACTGGAAGATGAGGTCATTGCTCTACCCCCTGTAGCTGCGGTCCCATAAACCATATTAATAGCAGCTATTTCGCTCTCTGCCTGGACAAAAGCAGCACCTTCCATTTTAAGTAATCGTTTTGCCATATAGGCAGTCAGTTCACTTTGAGGTGTTATGGGATAGCCAAAATAACAACGACATCCGGCATGTATAGCCGCTTCGCCGATTGCCTCATTACCTTTCATTAAATATTTTTCTCCCATTGATAATCCTCCTTAAAAATATTTTAGAAAACCTAAAAAATTCCTCATTTATAGACTTCAATCGCAACATCCGGACAAGCCATGGCACAGAATGCACAACCAGTACACTTTTCAGGATTAATGAACTCTACAGGATGATAACTTTTCTTATTGAATGATTTAGACATAACCAATATATTCTGTGGACACGCCAGTGTACACAATTCACATCCTTTACACCTTTCTCGATCAATCACAACTTTTGCCATAAATACCCTCCTTGTTTGATATTTCAAATTCTTATCAAAATTTCATCTTGCCTTCCATCAAAACAATCAGAAACATAGACTCCCCTATGCTATTCATTCTCTTCATCCCAGGGTAACTTCATATAACGCTGTATGGTAAAAATCCTTTCACCGAATTGATATTCACCTATTTTTTTAGATATTGATTGTTCAATAGCTAAATATCTAATTGGTAAATGAACCTGTTTTGACACCTTCTTTACAATGCTATGCCCTTTGATAATTAATGATAAGTCTGTTGCGGTACCCAAATTAGGGTTACTAATCAGCCCGTTTACTTTTAAGCGAGAGGAAAGTTCAATCTCCCGTAGCATTGACTGAATTTCGTCACTACTTTTAGTGAAAGGTCGATAGGGATTAACGACCATATTCATTTGATAACCGGTATCTTTTAAGACCGGATAAAATCCAGCCAATGATTTAGCACCTACCTCATCTCCTCCTACATCAATAAGTAATACACGATTAGAACTCTGTATTGAGCCTTTGATTTCAGGCGAGATTAATGGTAAATCAGCCATAGCAAATTTGCCGGGAGGTGCAATCACCTTGATGTTAACTTTTTTCAGTTTTTCTCTCATCTCCCTGGAACGGAAATAAGGATTTACAATATCTAAATCAACAATGATAACCCCTTGTTTCTCTTGTAACATCCTTAATGATTGATTAATTGCCAACTCTGTCTTACCACTACCAAAGCTTCCGGTGTAAATAATAATTCTTTCTTTCAATAAACTTTCTCCTTCTCCTCTCCAGACAGGATTCTCAGGGCTCCCTGGCATAGTGAAAGCATTTCTTCTTCACCGGGATACACCATAACCAATGAAATAAAGCTAACTCGATCTTTTATCATTTCAACAAATTGATTGGAATTAGAAATCCCTCCGGTTAAAACGATAGCATCCACATTTCCTTTCAGAACAGTCGCCCCTTCACCAATTTCTTTGGCTATTTGATAGGCCATAGCCTCTATAATGAGTTGAGATTTTTTATCACCTTTCTTGATATTCTGCAGCACTTTTTCCACGCTATTGGTATTTAAATAGGCAACTATTCCTCCTTTTCCCTTGATCATAGCCATAACTTCGCTTTTTGAATATTTACCGGAAAAACATAGATTAGCCAAATCTCCTGCAGGTACTGTGCCACTTCTTTCTGGTGTAAAGGGCCCTTCTCCGTTTAAGGCATTGTTGACATCTATCACTCTTCCTCTATGATGAATTCCAACAGAGATTCCGCCTCCCATATGAACTACGATAAGATTGGCATCCTGATATTGTTTACCCAAATCCAGTGCTGCCTTTCGGGCAACCACTTTTTGGTTTAAGGCATGAAAAATGCTTTTTCTCGGCAGTTCCGGAATACCGGATATACGGGCAATATTTTCCATTTCATCAACTACTACCGGATCAACAATATAAGCGGGAATAGATTTTTTTTGAGCAATTTGATAGGCTAAAACGGCACCTAAATTTGAGGCATGCTCACCATATACTCCTTTTTTCAGATGATTTAACATCTTCTGATTCACCCGGTAGGTACCACTTGACAATGGTTTCAATAAACCTCCCCTGCCTACAACAGCATGAATACTACTCAAGTCAATCTTTTTCTTCTCTAAAAACTTTAATATGACCTTCAATCTAAATTCATATTGATCAATGATACACTGATATGGTATCAGTGATTGACTGGAATGTTGTATTGTTTCCTGAAATACCATCTCTTCATTTTTAAAAAACGACAATTTGGTGGAAGTTGAACCAGGATTAATCACCAATATATGATAATCATTTTTCAAAAAATATCCCCCCTAGAACTATATTTTTAATTGTTCTGGTAAATGCTCATCAAAATTCCCAGAGCTAGGGATCTTACTTTAGATATAGCTGTGTCAGAACGGGAAACAAGAACTACCGGTGCTGTTGTCCCCAATAAAACTCCTGCCGGCTCAGCATTGGCCAAATAGACAAGACCTTTGGCAAAGATATTTCCGGATTCAATTTCGGGCACTAAAACTGCATCCACCTCACCGCTTACCGGAGAATCGACTCCCTTATGAAGTGCAGCTTTTCTTGAAATAGCATTATCAAATGCTAAGGGCCCCTCCACAATTCCACCGGTAATCTGTCCTCTTTCAGCCATCTTGGACAAGCAGGCTGCATCTAGGGTAGCCTGCATATTGGGATTAACCAGCTCAACGGCTGCTAAAGCCGCAATTCTTGGCTCCTCGATTTCCAGGGAATGACAAAAATCAATGACATTCTGAACAATCTGAGCTTTTTGCTCTAAATTCGGTGCAATATTCATGGCACCATCGGTCATAGTTAAAAGTCGATCATAATTTTGTAATTTCAGGACATAAGCATGGCTTAACAGCCTTTCTGTTCTCAAGCCAATCTCTTTATCCAAAACAGCTTTTAATATGCGGGCAGTTCCCAACATGCCTTTCATTAATAATTCTGCCTTTTTTTCGCTAACTAATTGAACTGCTGTCCTGGCAGCTTCATTCTTATCTTTTTGATCAATAAGTTCATAATTTTTGGGGTCAATATGTAATTTTTTACATACCGAAATGGTCTCTTCTTTATCCCCAACCAGGATTCCATTAATCAGGCCTTTCCGTCTGGCCTGCTCTACTGCGGTCATGACATCTTCGGCTTGTGATACTGCAACAGACAATCTTTTGGGTCCATAGTGACAGGCTTTCTCCATAACTTCATCAAATGTTTTTAACATTTACAGTCACCTCACCTGCATATTTGAAAAATATAACTTGCCTTTTTAATTAACAATTCTAAACATGATAATCTTTGGCTTTTTCTTCCCCGGATAGTACCCGAATGGCACCCAAAGCCAGTGCCTTCATTTCTTCACTACCTGGGTAAACAATTATTGGTGCGATAAAATCAACTCTTTCTTTGATCCAATGCACAAATGTTTTCCCCAATGCTCCTTTATCTCCTGCTCCATTACCGGTAATCACAATATAATTAACTTTACCCTTTAGTACAGTTGCCATCTCCCCAATGCTTTTGGCCACCTGGTATGCCATTGCCTGATAAACTAATTCAGCTTTTTTATCGCCTTCAAAAATTGCTTTCTCTACTTCTAAAATATTATTAGTACCAAGATAAGCTACAATGCCTCCGCCACCCATAATCTTTTTGTGCATCTCTTTTAAGGTATGCTGTCCTGAGTAACATAGATTAATCAGTGCCTGTACTGGTAAACTACCAGTACGTTCGGGGGAAAAGGGACCTTCCCCACTGGCATTATTTACATCAATCATTTTCCCATTTCGATGGGCACTGACCGTAATTCCACCACCTAAATGTACCGCAATGAGATTCAATTCCTCATATCCTTTCCCAACCTCTTGAGCGGCTCTTTTAGCTGCCGCTTTTACACTAAGTGCATGGGATAGACTTTCTCTTGGGATTTCCGGCATTCCGGAAATCCTTGCAATGGGTTCAAGCTCATCTACTGCTACCGGGTCAACTATAAATGAAGGTACATTTATTTTCTGAGCAAGCTCATGAGCAATTTGCGCGCCTAAATTAGAAGCATGCTCTATCCTCGGTCTTTCTCGTAGCTCATCCAGCATTCGTTGGTTAATTTTATAGGTACCACTCTGTAAGGGGCTTAAAATTCCTCCTCGACCAACAATAACATCAAATTCCTGTATATTTATTCCATAGTCTTCTAAAAGACGGAGGATAATGTGTTCCCTAAATTTATTTTGTTCAATCAGATGTTTATATCTTTTGAGCTCTTCTGTACTATGGCGTACTATTTTAAAAAATATTTCTTTTTCTCCCTTATAAACGGCTACAGCTGTAGAAGTAGAACCAGGATTGATAACCAGTACTTTATAATCCTTTCTCTCACCCATATTATACTCCTTTGATTCTATTCTATTATTATAAATAAGCAATTTTTATGCCATGATAATTAAAATTATGATTAATAGAAATAAAAAAAGACCCTTTGGAAAAAGAAGGTCTTTACTATTACCCTTTTTGCTGAATATTATATCAGTTTTACTCATTATTTTTGCGTGGTAGTTTTGGATCGAGTAACCAAGATAACAGCATTGAAAATTATTATTTATGTAAAATATTGCATTATTTTGCAATTATTATCATTCACCGCAATGAGAACTTTTTACTTTACTATTACCTATTTCTCCTTCTTGATTTCTTGTTTTTTCTTGAATTTAATACTTACTACTCAATGCTGAATACTATTTTAATCCGATTGAAAGTTATATAGTTTTTTAATCTGATATTTTTTCATCTTGTAATACAATGTCCTGATGCTAATACCTAAATAATCGGCGGTTTTTTGACAATCTCCGTTAAATATTTTTAACATCTTTATAATTGCATTTTTTTCTGTTTCTTTTTTAAGGTCTTTTAATCCCATAGTTCCTTTTCCAATATACTCGGGATTCTTATCAAATAGCGGCTTTCTTTCGTATTGTGTTTCTTGTTGGGTCAAACTAATAAATTCAGGCATATGCCGTGATTCCAGAATATCTTCGCTGAGCTTCATATTAATAACCGCTCTTTCGATAACATTTTCCAACTCCCGAATATTTCCAGGCCAGTAATAATTGAGTAATATTTTAATTACTTTCCGGGATACA
>CAYSAA010000247.1:0-6354 GCA_964428905.1 uncultured Atribacterota bacterium | reverse complement strand
CGGTGACGCCCTTGCCCTTCTCCTAACCTTCGGCTCTGCGAAAACCTGGTGCGGGGACTTTCACCCCACTAGCTACGTGCCATGCCTGGCACACACGCTGCAAATCAGCCGGCGCGATTAGCGATCGGCTGCATTTGTCTTGCTATGTGAATTTTATCCGCTCCACATTGAAAGTATGTCTTGAACATTAAGGCCAAATTCGTTGGCCAATTTCATACATTTCCCAATGAGATCATTCACATTTGATACTGAGCTTAGGATACTTTTAAATTTCTTGAGAAAATTTTGTTTCTTGCTCCCTTCCTCTGTATTGGGGAGTAATTCATCTATTTTGCTTTGAATATCTAAAAGAATTTGGACGGAAACAGATTGCTGTTGTGTTTGAGTAATTACAGTACTGGGCATCCCACTAAAGGGTGGAATTTCATCTGAAAAATATTCTCCGTGCAAGCGTGAAATTAATCCTCCTACTTTTTGTCTATATGTGTCTATGTAAATAAACGTGGAGTATTGTCCTTGGATAGGGTCTATCTTAAATCTGCTGTAATCCCTGCCGGTTTCAGATGAAAGAAGATCAACAGCTCCATTGTATTGAAGCCATAATGCTATATCCCCAATTGATTCATTGGGTTTTGAAGTAGTCGGAGCTTGGGACAAATATCCCTGAAATTCACTATAAAGTGGTCTAATTTCATTTTTATTCTTTGTTGCCATTAGATACGCCTCTAGTATTTCAATTGGGCCTCACATAACGTTTTGGGTAATTTGCCGCAGGATTGCGGGGCACAGACTTTGACTAACCAAAAAACTTGATGCGTACTACAAAATTTAAAAAACAACACATCCCCTGCGGTCAAGTTGAACCAATGGTTATATTGCCTTTATGGTTTTCTATTTTTGATAATTCTTCTGAAATTAAATCATCAATTTGCTTTCTAAGTGTTCTTATTTTTACACGAGCTTTTTCTGATTTAATTTCTCGCTCTTGAATTTCTTTTACTATGTTTTCTTGAATTTCATATTTTGGAAAAGGCACTTTAATATTTAATAGATCTAAGTGATGTATTCTGGGGTGTCGTTTACCACTCATTAATAATTTTGACTTCTCGAGGTATTCTGTAGACAATAAAAGATAGTGGATATAATGAACGTGTGTTTTTGTTTTATCAATTACTTCCATTGGCCAAAGTTCAGTCGTACCAATCATATTTAGCTCTGGCTTATTGATAAAGGTGTAACCAGAATATGGATCCAATTTATTGGTAACGAAATCACAATTACCGAACTCGACTTTATCTGACCCGATTTCCGACACAATATTATCTATATTTATTATGCTATATAGAGCTTCAATTTGTTCGAAGTCGATTAATATTCTTGGTTCACTTAAAATACCTTTCTTAAGAGTTGATTTATCTGATAACTTGATTAATCTCTTTAAAGGTATGATTTCATAAACATTTGATGTACCCTCAAATAAATGACCATTATGGGTAAGCCAAAAATGATTATATTCTGCACCAATACGTAATGCCTTATTTTGACTGATGTATTTTAAATTTGTGTTAAATTTTTCTGTCCTAAAGAAATTTATAGAAACCGTTTTTAATTTATACTTAGTGTAAACAACATCTATTATTTTCTGTAAAGATTCTACTTTATTTCTAAAAATTGAAATATTTTTTTCTAACTCATCGATTTTTTGTACGATTCTTTCCTGCTTAGAGTAATCAATATTCGGTATCTCTAAATTTAGAAAATCATCTTTTTGAATTCTTGGGTGACTTTGACTCTTACCAGACCTTAAGAATAATGCTTTTTTCCGAAAATCATTATGTAGCAGTATATACTTAAGAAACTTTGTATTTATCTTAGTACTGTCCACATTGAGTGGATAAAATTCAGTTGAACCAATGATTTCATATTCATCTTGAGGAATATCATTTAATAAAAATACATAGCCAATATGACTATTTAATTTTGAAAAAACTAAATCTGCATCACTTAGATAAACTTTATCTGAACCAATGTTGTCGACTATATTATTTTCAAGATTAATTGGAAAGCCAGTACCAGGCTCAATATTTGCAAGATCGATTAGCTGATATAAACCATCAACCGAATTTTTCTTTATTACTTTCGCAGATGAAAACTTTACTAAATATTTTAATTTAATTGTTTTTAATTTATTCTGAAAAATCCGACCATTTTGGTTCTTCCAAAAATCAACGTAGCGAGAACCAAAACGTAGTAATAGCCTTTTACTAATGTCGGAAAAATTTACGACTGATATCATAGCCATTTCACATTTTTAATAAATGAATCTAAAATTTTATTTGGATTATCATAATTGATCTTTATTACTCTTTGTCCATTGACTTCATAAGATTCAAAAAGTTCATTGGATCTCACTTCCTCTTTATTAGCACCACGTTTATATCCAATTTCTTCTGCGTGGGCCATAAATATTTCATAATTAAAATCGTGGCTTATCTTACTAAATACCCACCAATCTTGATCAACTTGTTTAAGATCTTCTTCATATTTTTCCTTCAATTCAGCAACAGAACGATCATCATCCTTAGAATCATATAAATTTCCTAAATATTTTTTTAACGATTTTAAATATTCTTCTTTTATTTCCTTTGTTTCTGTTCTCCTTTTTTGTTTTTCATATTCCTTTTTAAAAATATAAAACTCTTTTGTATATTCATTCCATTTATCATCCCACTTTCTAACTTCAGATTCATTCTTTTTTTGAGCAAAAAGAAGACTTGTTTTTGTCATTGTATATGGTGCAAAGGTCAAGTATGGTAAAGATATGACTGCTCTTACCCAAAAATATTTAAAAATAAATAGCCTAATATCTCTATTATTTGTTGTATCGAAAACAGACTCTGGCAATACAACACCTAATCTGCCATGAGAACGTAAAAGTTGATACCATCTTTCAGTAAATAGATTTTCTGTATCAACTTCCTTCTTTGCTTCCTTTTTTAAAGAATTTGCTATTTTTTCACCTTGCAAGTAAAGATCAGGGAACTGCTTTGCAGTTTCTCTATCCACTGTTACGCTAAAAGGTGGATTTGAAATAACAACATCAAATTGTTCATTCACCAATTTTTCATATACTGTATTTTTGGTTTCAATATTTAAAAGCTTTGCATTATCATACCTGCTAAATTTAATTAAACCATCAGCAGGATGGATATTTGCAGAGCCATCACCATGTCCCACCATATTCACCTTACTTGCCATTGCTAAGTCAGGATTTATTTCAATTCCATAAATATATTCTTTTGCCCATACATTTTTTTTTCTTTCAGGGAAATTGACTTCCAAGAATTCTTCAACATCATCTGTTTGTCTTAAAATGTCGTATTTACCTTTATCCCCTAAAACATGATTTGTAATTTCCTTCATTGTTTGTATCAAAAAGGTTCCTGAACCACATGCGGGGTCAATTACAAATGGTAATCTTGGACGTCCATCCATACCGTTAATAAGATCAACTGCTAATTCATCAATTCTTAAAGCTTTCACTATAAAATCGACAATATTGTGGTGAGTGAGGTATTGTCCTTTTGTTTGTTTGAGTTCAGACCTGACAATCTTTTCAAAAAAATCGCCCAAGACATCATATTTATTTGCTGTAAATGAAATGCTTTGAATAGTTTCAACAACATACTTAACTTTGTTTGCATCGAATACAATATCTGGAGTCTTTTTCAATTTCTCGTCCGAATATCCAAGAAGATAATTCAATGCACATTGTGTATATTTGTTAGTCTTATTATCAAATTCACCACGATATAATTTATTTATTCTCTCATAGGTTTTTTCTGATGGTTCACTCGAATTGCCTTCAAAGAATATTTGAAAATCATATGGTTCGCCGTTCGCTTTAATTTTTTCATCCATAATTTTTGTTAAAAATAATCCTATTAGGTTATAAAATAACTCATTTTGGTGCCGACCACCGCCCCACAAAACACTGTGTAAATCATCAGCAATTCGATCTAATTCTTCTTTCTTAACATTATCTCGCAGTTGGTTTTCTGGATTCAAGCTGCCTTTGATAAATCTCGGTGGTTTATCAACAATCCCATAATTTTGAGGGATAACTCTTAAATTTGGTCGTCCTGCTTCTTCCCATTGTTCCCATGTTTTAAATTTCGTATAATCTATGACCTGTGTTTTTTCAATTAATTCAGAATCATCATAGTATCTGGTATAATAGATCAGATAATTTAAAATTCCACTTCCCTTATCTTCATTAGCTGCTCTTTCAAATAATTGAGTTTTAATAGAATCTTCAAAATATTTTTCATAATCGCTTTCAGATTTTAATTCAAAGATGGCAAATGGGGTTTTGTCAGGGCGATAAAGAATAATGTCCAATAAGCTTTTGCTTATTTTATAAGGGTGGCCAATTGTTCTTTTGAATTCTAAGTCAATTATTTCTTTTTCATTTTTATAGCCATATTTTTCAATTAAATCATAGAATAGTCCGACTCTCACTTTTTCTTCAGGATGATCAAAATTATCTGAAAATGATTGTTCAATATATGTTACTTTTCCATCTTCAATTTTGAAATATGATTTTTGGCTTCCATCTTTTATAAGTGAACCGAAATCTTTTGGATAAGCTTCATCTGTTTTAATGTATTTTTTCGGTATCATACAAGTTCCTTGTCCTTGAAACTAAAATATTGATTATTCCCAATTATTATATGATCGAGCAACACTATTCCGATTGCTTCACAAGAATTTTTAATTTTTTTAGTTACTTCAATATCTGCATCACTTGGAGTTGGGTTGCCAGAAGGATGATTATGAATACAGACGATCGAAGTAGCGTTATTTCTGAGAGCACCTTTAATAATTTCTCGTGTGTAAATATGACTATGGGTTATTGTTCCTTTAAAAATATCTTCAATGTTCATAATCTGATTTTGACCATTTAAATAGATTACTTTGAACAACTCGAAATCTAAATCTCGCATTGTCAAGTAAAGATAATCAAAAATAGATTTAGAATCTTCAATGATCTCGCGTTCTCTTAAATTTTCTTCTAAATAACGTTTATTCAATTCAATTACAGCAAGCAACTGTGCGATTTTAGCTTTGCCTAATCCGTTAATTTTAAGCAAGGAATTTATATCTGAATTATACAATCCCCTAAGACCACCAGAATTATCAATTAAATCTTTAGCTAAATCAATTGCACTTTTATTCTTTGTTCCGATTCTTAGAAAAATTGCTAATAATTCTTCTGTTGATAAATTATTGGCACCTTTATTAAGAAGTTTCTCTCTGGGTCTTTGATCTTCTGGTATTTCAGATATTTTCATATATTTTTTATGAGAGATGATTTCTTATTAGCAATATAACCATTGATTGACAGGCAAATTTGCCCTGATATAATGATAATGAACATATTTTCAGGCATATTTGCTTTCCCTTAATACTTCAAGTTTTGGCATTAATCTCAGCCCTAATACAAACAATAACCCCACCTCTCTATATGAGAAATGGGGTCTACGTATGAAACATATTACCTCGGTGAGAGTTATTGGTTATGGTTTTAACTACCAAACATCAACCACCTAATAAAACTCCCATTTATTGCGGATGTCAAGGGGGAGTTTTAGAGGTAATAAAGACTACGAGGTATCATCATTGAATGAGAAAGGTATGTTGAGAAAGGCCTGGTTCAGCCCCGATGGTGTTCCCCAGGCCCGGGTATGAAAGGCCACAGTCCACAATCGCGTCATGCCCTGGAGGACTGTGGTAATGCTCGGAGCACACATGCTTCAATACCAGGATAATAGGATTAATCGATGAATGATCGTATGTTCTTCCCTCAATGGCTTCCTCCATAAAAACCCCACTTCTCTTCATGAAAAGCAGGGTCTTTTTCTTTCAACTCATTGTACCCTCGATTAAGGAGGTTTTCTAGAAAAATGTACTTTTACACGATGTGAGTATAGGTCAATGAGACATGAAGGTCAAGGGGTGGTGTGGGGAGAGAAAGTTAGAAGCTCCCCCTTACCCGATTAGGTTTCAGTTTGTACAGCCTTGAAAGCTGTTTCCATGAATTACGCCGGTAATGCTGTTACCCTTGATGAAATAATCAACTGTTATTCCGATGATGGGGTATTTTTTTGACTGGATGCATTTCCCTTTTTTCTGTAACGCACTCCCATTGAACATTTCAGATACACGAGTTTGGAAATCTGCATCACTGTGGGAATACCATCTTGAAATGATATTGTTGATCATCATTTTATTCACGTCCAAGCCTAACCCACTATCTGACATACAAGTTGGATCATCACAGGTAATTATTCC
>CAYSAA010000246.1:0-8834 GCA_964428905.1 uncultured Atribacterota bacterium | reverse complement strand
TGATCCTCCCGTAAAATTACATCTTTCTTTATTGTTGGGTACTTATTTAGTTTTACAGGCTGCTGCTTTCTGGATTAATGCCAGAAAAATACTGTATTCACCCCAGGGACTTATTTATGGGGCAGGCTATACCGATATTCATATTAATCTTCTGGCTTTAAGAATTTCTATGATACTCTGTATTATTGCCGCGATTGTGATTTTTGCTACTGCCAGACGTGAAAGCATCCAATTACCCATTATAAGTCTTGTTGCCATTGTCGGTGTCTATCTCATTCTGGGTGGAGTATTACCGGGAATTTTCCAAAGAGTCATTGTATCACCCAATGAGTTGGCCAGGGAAAGACCTTATCTTACGAATAATATTGAGATGACCAGAAAGGCTTACGGTTTAGATAAAATTGTAGAGGAAGATTTTCCTTTTGAAAGGGAAATTATCTATGAAGACATACAAAATAACCCAGAAACAATCAGTAATATTCGTTTATGGGATTGGCGACCTCTTGAACAGACTTTTAATCAGATTCAGTCAATTCGACTCTACTATGAGTTTTTTGGAATCGATGTTGACCGTTATTATCTAAATGGAGATTATAGGCAGGTTATGGTTTCTGCCAGAGAATTAGATAGCAGCAAGCTTGCCCAGGAGGCTCAGACCTGGGTCAACGAACGTCTTACCTTTACTCATGGATATGGTGCAGTCTTGAGTCCGGTAAATGAAGTAGACAGGGATGGATTACCCATACTATCTATTCAGGATATTCCTCCAATTTCATCAGTTGACTTAAATATCACCAGACCGGAAATCTATTATGGTGAAAAAACCGAAAAATACGTCATTGTAGATACCAAAAACCGGGAATTTGACTATCCCCTTGGCGATGAAAATGTATATACCCATTATGAGGGTACGGGAGGTGTGTCTATTTCTTCCTTGTGGCGTCGATTGATGTTTGCCATACAGTTCAGGGATATAAATATATTATTAACCGGCAGTTTTACCCAGGACAGCCGTATTATGCTCCATCGAAACGTTATTGACCGGACCAGGGAAATTGCCCCGTTCTTGGTTTATGATGATGATCCTTATCTTGTTATTTCGGATGATGGAAAATTATATTGGATTCAGGATGCCTATACTACTTCTGATCGTTTTCCTTATTCCAAACCCTATAGTCAATTGTTTAATTATATACGTAATTCAGTAAAAGTCGTGATTGATGCCTATAATGGTGATGTTGATTTTTATGTTATTGAGCCAGAAGATCCCATAATTCAGGTTTACCAGAATATTTTCCCTGACCTCTTTAAATCAATGAATGACATGCCGGAAGATCTCCGTATGCATATTCGCTATCCCGCAGATCTTTTCTGGGTACAGACCGAAATGTATTCCGACTATCATATGCAAAATCCTGACGTCTTTTACAACAAGGAGGATTACTGGAATATTCCCAAAGAACTATATCAATCTACTGAAATAACAATGGAGCCTTATTATGTAATAGCCAAATTGCCGGATTTTGTGGAAGAAGAGTTTATATTGATTACCCCGTTTACTCCTACTAATAAGAACAACATGATTGCCTGGCTGGCTGCCCGAAATGACGGAGAAGGTTATGGAGAAATGATTGTCTATAAATTTCCTAAAGATAAATTAGTCTATGGCCCCATGCAAGTTGAGGCTTTGATTGATCAGGATTCTGAAATTTCTCAGCAGATTACTTTATGGAGTCAGAGCGGTTCCACGGTGATCAGAGGTAATATACTGGTTATCCCAATTGAGGACTCGGTTCTCTATGTAGAACCATTGTATCTAAGGGCTGAACAAGGCGAAATACCGCAGCTGAGAAGGGTGATTGTATCTAATGGTTCGGAAGTTGCCATGGCTGTTGATTTAGAGTCTTCTCTCAGGATACTTTTTGGAAGGACGATAGAAGAAGAAATGAAAGAAATAGAGAGAGAAATTATTTTAGAAGAAGGGTCAACCCTCAATAGTTTGATTGAAAATGCCATTCAGTATTACCTGGACGCTACAGATGCTGCTCAGGAGGGCAATTGGACACAATACGGGGAGAACTTGGAAGACTTGGAGGATACCTTAGAATCATTACAGAATTTTATTCAGCAGATGGAATTACAAGAAATAACCGAAGAGTAAGAGAATTAAACCTACTGGACAGAAAAACAATATAGGCTAATCCTTTTATGTGTGAACTATTTATAGGATTAGCCTATACTTATTTGCGAAATTAATTTTATAGTTTGTTCTGGGTTAATTATGACAGATTAATAATTCGCACACTCAAATTAGTTAACTCCAGAATGGCAATGGTGCTCTTTCCGGTAAGCCACCCACCACATTCTCCGGGATTGATTACTCTTGTTTTCCCCTCTGTATAAAGATCTACCTGATGGGTATGTCCATAAATGATAATATCATAAACCTGACTCTTAGCCAAATCTGCTATAACATCATTTTTATGGAACATGATGATTTCTTTACCATCTATATTTGTTTTATAAGGTTCCGGGTAGATGGGTCCAATTTTTTGAAATTGATCGAGCAAAAATAACCGGTCACCATCATTATTACCAAATACACCGGTAAAAGGACAACGAATGTTCTTCAATTCCCTGGCGGTAAACGGTGAGACAAAATCTCCGGCATGAAGCAATAAATCAATTTTTTCTTGATTAAATACATTAACTGCTTTTTTTATGTTAGGAAGATTGTCATGTGTATCTGCCATGATCCCGATTTTCATTCTTTAAACTCCTGGTTAGTAGTTTACTGAGTAATTTATTTTCACTGGCAAGCTTACTTGTACAATTTAATTATATGATATAATTTCATATTAGTAAAACTTAGAAAAGCAGTAGCTTAGGCAGCCAGGGATACTGGGGTGGCCAGGATTTAGATTTTCTCAACCACGATAAGATAATAAACAAGGATAGGAGACCAACAGCTTGGCAAAACGCAATGTAGAATTAAAGTACGGAGATAAAAAAGTAGAATTACATCTGGAAGATAGAAATATGATCAGTATTCTATCAGGAAATCAGAGTAAACCATTAAAAAACCCTTCAGCGAAGTTGGAAAAGCTTTTGACTAACCCCATCCATTCGCCCTCGTTGGAGCAATTACTGAAAGACCAAAGAGCCCAAAATATTTTAGTGATTGTCAATGATGTAACCAGGCCAACACCATACCATATTCTTCTACCTCTCTTGCTAGAGAAGTTAGGACAGATAGGAATCAGCAAAAAGAATATTACTTTTATGATAGCTACAGGGATGCATCGGGGTAATACGGAAGAGGAAAATAAGGAAATATTTGGAGGAGAAGTAGTATCCTCTTATCCTTTCATCAATCATAACGGTGATGCCGATCATTTGCTGGATGTAGGAAAAATGAAAAGTGGCAATCGATTGTTCATTAATCCCATCATCCAGCAAATAGACTGTATGATTACTACTGGTGTTATTGTCCCCCATTACATTGCGGGATTTTCAGGAGGGAGAAAATCAATTTTACCTGGTATTTGTGGCAGAGAGACTATCGAAAACAATCATGCTAACATGGTACATCCTAAAGCTTTTACTGGCAATCTTATTGGCAATCCAGTCCATGAGGAGATGATGGAGGCTGCCCGCAAGATAGGTCAGGATGTTACTATTTTTAACATCAATGTGATTACCGATGAAAATGGTGATCTTATTGATATTGTGGCTGGAGAGTTAGAAAAATCCTGGTTAAAGGGAGTTGAGATTTGTCAGAATAATTATTTTGCTCCTATCCCTGAAAAAGCCGACGTTGTTTTTGTCAGTACCGGAGGTTATCCCAAAGATATCAATGTTTACCAGGCACAAAAGGCCTTGGAAAATGCCTACCAGGCAGTGAAACCAGGTGGGACGATTGTTTTACTGGCAGAATGCAGAGAAGGTTTGGGTAATTCGATTTTTGAGCAATGGATGGAAGAAGCTCAGTCAATAGAAGATATTGAGCAACGGTTAAAGAAACGTTTTGTCTTGGGCGGACATAAGGCCTATGCCATTGCCAAGGTTGCTAAAGAAGTAGAAATTATTCTTATCTCTTCCCTTAGCCCAAATCAGGTAAAAAAATTATTCATGAGACCAGCTAAAGATATTCGACAGGCCATTACTCTGGTTCAGCAAAAGCATGGTGATGATTTTAAAAGTTATGTTATTCCTTTCGGGAGCATTGTTGTTCCCAGTTTGAAATAGATAAGGATGAATAAGTATAGATTTGTGATATACCCCATAAAGTTGGTTCGAATTGATATGATAGATACTTAGTTGGAAATGATTTTTATCAGATTACTGGATATCAAATTTAAAAATAAAAAACCCACTTTCTAAAAAGAAGAAAGTGGATTTTTTATTTTTAATTTTCTGAATTAGTCGAGATAACCATTTTCAGCCAGATAATTCTTAGCAACTAATCTCTCTGGTAATTGTGTAACATCGACCTGATAGTTCAGTTCCTGCATGATTTCATCGGTAAGCTCAGCAATAGGTTTCATGATTTCTTCAATTTCCGGATATTGGTCCAGGACTTCTTTTCTGACAGTAACACAGAGATTATATCCCGGGAAGAAATTCTTGTCATCTTCTAATAATGTAAGATTATATCTCTTAATGTTTCCATCTGTGGCAAAAACCATGGTAAGGTCTGTTTGGCCTCTCTTTAAAGGTTCATAAGTTAAGCCCGGATCCATTGTTCTTATGTTGTTTTCGTTAATTTCCATACCATAATGTTCGGCCAAACCCGGTAAGCCGTCTGCTCTTTCGGCAAATTCATGGTCAATTCCCCAGACAAGGTCATGATGTTGGTTGACATATTCTGTAAGGTCGGATAAAGTTGTTCCAATTTCATCAGCTTGTTCCTGGGTTAAAGCAATGGCATAGGTATTATTAATATTAGATTTTTCTAACCAGACAATTTCATTCTTTTCCAGGTCTTCTTCTTTCACTTTTTCATAGAGTTCGTCAGGATCGTTAATAACATCTTCATGTCCGAGATATACTAACCATGCAGTTCCCGTATATTCCGGATACAAGTCAGTCTGT
This sequence comes from uncultured Atribacterota bacterium, assembly GCA_964428905.1. GTDB lineage: Bacteria > Atribacterota > Phoenicimicrobiia > Phoenicimicrobiales > Stramentimicrobiaceae > CAYSAA01. Next base: position 3,740 of record CAYSAA010000246.1, on the reverse strand, counting down.
CCTGAAACTAATCCCTCACGCGTGATAGCACTTCCTGTACCCATCTTCTCACTTACTTGGAATCCATTTTCTTCCAGCAGAATTGACAACATATTACCGAGTATGTATTGCTCGGTAAAATTCTTGGCACCGACTATAATTTTTTTTTCCTGAGCCAAAATGCCCATACTGCTTACCAATAACGCTAAACACAAAGTAATTGTGAGCAATATTAAATTTTTTTTCACAATATTTTCCTCCTTATTATTTTTTATTTATCTCTTAACTTTTAATCCCTTTGGGGTAATGATTTTTTCAAGATATGCCAGCATTCGATCAATGATAATTGCCAATATGGCTGATGAAGCAGCTCCGGCAATTAATGCTTCCGATCTATTTAACTTCAATCCAATAAAAATCAAATCTCCTAGACCGCCACCTCCGATGACTGAAGCAACGACTGCTGTGCCAATAATAATGGTAGCAGCACTGCGAATACCACCCATAATAACCGGGATAGCAATCGGGATTTTCAACTTCCAGAGAATTTGATTTTTGGTTAGTCCCATACCTTTACCTGCTTCAATAACTCCTTTGGGTACACTAAGAATCCCTGAAGTGGCATTAAAGATAACAGGAACAAGACTATAAACAATAAGAGAAATAATAGCTGGAGTTTTGCCAATGCCTACATAGATAAATACCAATGCTATAACGGCAATAGAGGGAACAGCTTGTGCCGCTCCGGTAATGGAGACAATCACCTTACCAATTTTTTCTCTTCCTTCTTCTGTAGCAATAATACTCAAAGTAACACCAATAATGATGGTAATTATAATCGAAAATAGGAAGAGAAAAAAATGTTCCACAAACAGGCCGAATATTTTATCATAATTTTCTGAAACATATTGCAATAAATTCATTGTATATTCCTAATCTTATTTTCATTCAATTTTACTTATTAAATTCTTCAAATATATGACTCAAGCGGATAACACCCAAAAATTTACCCCGACGATTTATTACTGGAAGTAGCTGTTCACCGCTGGAAAACATAGTAGAAAGACTTTCATTTAAGGTATTGTTTTGTTCAGTCATAATTGGGTTTTCATCATAATTAATATCAACCTTACCCTTCTTCCCTGTTTTTTCCAGCCAATATCTTCCAATTAATTTTTCATTTTTATCCAGGACAAAGGCAACAATCTGATTATTTTCCTGTAATTGCTTTGAGACCTGGTCTTCCGATATATCCTGGTTTACAGTCAGCACATCTTCGGTACTGATAAAATCCTTTGCTTTCTTTAAGGTCAGGGCTTTTAGACTACGGTCCTGACCTAACAGGCTTTCTACAAATTGGTCCGCCGGGTTGTACAATATTTCAGTGGAATCAGCGTGTTGAACTAACTTGCCATCCCTGATAATGGCAATTTTATCACCCAATTTAATGGCTTCGTTAATATCATGAGTTACAAAAACAATAGTCTTTTTAATTTGCTCCTGTATTTCCAGGAAGGAACCATGGAGTTTTAGACGATTGATTGGGTCTATGGCACCAAACGGTTCATCCATAAGCAAGACTCCAGGATCAGCTCCTAAGGCTCGGGCTAGTCCCACTCTCTGACGTTCTCCCCCGGAAAGTTGCAAAGGATAGCGGTAGGCATAACTGGAATCCAGGGTCACCATATCCAATAATTCATCTACTCTTTTTTTGATTTTTTTCTCATCCCATTTTAACAGACGGGGAACAGTAGCAATATTGTCGAAAACGGTAAAATGAGGAAACAAACCAATTTCCTGAATCACATAGCCAATGGTTCTTCTCAGTTGTACCGGATCAATATCATAGACAGAGGTGCCATCCAGGTTTATTTCACCTTCATCGGCCTGAATGAGGCGATTAATCATTCTCATAGTGGTAGTTTTCCCACAACCGGAAGGTCCTATCAGCATGGTAAGAGTACCTTTCTCTACGTTAAGGCTTAGATTGTCAACTGCGACATCATCTCCGAACCGTTTTGTTACATTTTTTAATTCAATGGTATATTCTTTAGCTTTCTCTTTAGCCTGGCTTTCTTTATTCTTGACTTCCTTATTTTCTATTTTATTTGTATCACTGCTCATTGCATTAATCTCCTTGAAAGTATTATCTTTTCACCTTTAAACCTTTAGGAGTAATCCACTCTTCTACCAGCATTAGGAAATAGTTAACCCCAATTCCTAAAATCGAAACCAGTATAGCCCCTACTAAGACCATTCTCAGATTTGAACGACCAATGCCTGAAAAAATAAAATAGCCCAATCCTCCGGCGGCAACTAGCGAGGCAAAAGTTGCAACACTTACCCCTAACACCATGGCATTTCTAATACCGGCCATAATGACAGGTATGGATAAAGGGAGTTTAACACGCCATAATATCTGTTCTTTGGTCATGCCCATGCCCCTGGCTGCTTCAATCATTCCCTCCGGAACCTGGTTGATAGCGATATAAGTATTCCGAGTAATGGGAAGCATGGAATATAGGGTAATAGCTATCACGGCAGGCACAATTCCTAAACCAAGATGAAACGGTGCCAGAAGGACAACCATGAGGCCAAAAAGGGCTAGACTGGGAATAGTCATTATAATACTACTAAGATAGATAACAATTTGTGCCAGTTTGGGACGTGGTGAAATATAAAAACCCAAAGGTATACTAACAATTAAGGCAAAAGGAAGACTAATAGCAATAATTTGTATATGCCGTATTAACTCCTGAATAATTTTGCCTTGAAAATATCCTAACCATTCAATGAAGGATATTTCCATTGGGATTCACTCCTTTTTCACGTATTTTTTAAATAAGAAGGTACAAAGAGAAATCTACACAACCAGTTTTTTTTCAGTCACACTATTAACGTTGCTCATTTCGGGTGTTTTCATCATGGTAACAATACGTTGGATAGATGACAAGATTAAAGTCTGCTCCCATTCCTCCAGTTCATCAAACTGGCGAGTAAAATCTTCTTTTAGCAGGGAAGGTTTTTTTAAAACGATAGCCTTCCCTTTATCGGTAATTTGGATATAAACCCTTCTTTTATCAAAACTACTTCTCTGCCTGATCACAAGTCCTTTTTCTTCCAGCCGGTCAAGAATATCGGTTACGGTAGCTTGGCTTAAACTAATCTGTTGGGCCAGTTTCCCGGTGGGGATCTCGTTTACTTCTGTAAGTTCTTTTAAAATCGTTAATTGTGGGCCGCTGAGACCATAATATTTATGTAAATATTTAGAATGTATATCCATTGCCCGTACAATTTGCCGAAGCGAAGAATACACTTCCTGGCTTCTTGATAATTTATCGGTCATTTTAATTTTACCTCATTTACAATAACAATTATGGTACTAATATATCGTATACGAATTAATAAGTCAAGCATAATTATCATTCCATCGATTAAATAGTAGCTGAAATTTGATTTAAAACAATACTGCACAATAATTTTTTAGTGAGATACACCTATAATGCACTAATTATTATTTACATACATATCTATAGGATTTGATTTCCATTGAGGGTATTTATTTTCCAATACATTCTTTTATTTAGCCATAAAAAACCACCTTCTTGGAAGGTGGTAATGGTTAAATAAAATGGTTTTAGCGTAAAGATTAAAATGTGCTATCTGAATATTTTTTAAACAAAGTGATATATAAAAATAGAAGCACCATTGCTTTGAAAGAATAGTCCAAAAGGATACCGTAACTATATCAAGAGAAAAAA
>CAYSAA010000245.1:0-7527 GCA_964428905.1 uncultured Atribacterota bacterium | reverse complement strand
AATTATGGCTCATGATCCATATTTTGGTGAAAAAGAATTTTTTGATTGGATTGAATTTGTAAGCTTTGAAAAATTATTAAAAAGTTCAGATGTGTTATCCATTCATGCTCCTTTAAATGAGGAAAGTATCATTTAATAAATCAAAAAGCTATTGAAAAGATGAAGAGAGGGATATTCATTATAAATACTTCTCGCGGGGGTCTAATCGACGAAGAAGCTCTTTATGATGGGTTAGAAAGTGGGAAAATTGCTGGTGTAGGTTTGGATCTTTTAGAGTATAAAGATGAGAATGAATATGTAAAATCAAAATTAATAGATTTAGATAATGTATTGATCACCCCCCATACAAGCTGGTATTCTGAACAAGCTGTTTATGATTTACAGGTAAAAGCCGGTAATATTGTTTACCAAGAATTACAAAAAGCAAATAAATTCTAGGTTAATCAGTTATAATATAAAGAGTCAATTTCCATGAGCCTCAAACAGACATAACACATACAGGGTTTGCTATTTGAGAAAATCCCTATCACCATGGAGCGTTGTTTTAGATATTTGTTGAGTGCAACACTCTGCTGGGAATGTGAGCTTTTCAAGGCAATGATTATTTCCTCTAAGCTATCTTTTATAGCATAGTGCTGCTTTCTATCGGTATTTCTGTGAATAAGAAAATTCGCCCCATATTCTATACCACATTTTTTTGAAGCGAAGGATTTATCGCATAGAAAATTCGAGAGAATTTGTTGCTTATTCTTTTGCAACCTGCTTTTCTTAGAGTTTAGAAATTATTACATACCTACCCAATGGTTTTTGAGACTACTGATATTGTATTTTTTTATTCATAGTGATATTTTATCAAGATATTTTACAAGATGAAATTATCATAAAATATTAACAGAAAAACTAAAATAATTTTGTAATTTTAAATTGACTTTAGTACAATGTATATTGTATTATGGATACAGTATATTTTATATATAAAATATATAGAAGGGTAAATAAGATTATGGAAAAAGTAATAAAAATTGAAGGATATGAATTATTAAGCCAGAAAATATATCGGGAAATAAAAAAGCAAATCATTAGAGGTTTTTTGGAACCAGGGAGAAAAGTATTTGCTAATAAGATAGCAAAAGATCTCGATGTTAGCCGAACTCCAGTAAGGGAAGCACTGCAAAAGCTATCTTCGGAAGGCTACTTAAAGGTAACTCCAAATAAAGCGACGGTAGTGGCTGAAGTATCTGTTGAAGATGCTAAAGAAGTATTGCAAGTTCGAGGAGTGCTAGAAGGGCTTGCTGCAGATATTTGTGCAAAGAAGATTAATGAGAAGGAAATTCAAAAACTTGAAGAAATTATTCAAAAAATGAATTTAGCAATAAAAAAAGGTGACTTAATTAACTATTGCGAATTAGATGATAATTTTCATGAATTAATTCTAAAAATATGTGGAAATAAAAGGATAATAAAAATACGTGGATCATTGGAAAATTTTATATATAGATTTAGAGTAAAATCTTTAAGTGTTACCGGAAGAATTGAGAATTCAAAAATTGAACATAGAAACATACTGGAAGCTTTAAAGCAACATAATTCAGAAAAAGCAGAGAAATTAAGTAAGGAACATATGAATAATACTATAGACAATATTATAAATAATGTCTTGAAGTAAAATTGAGGGGTAATCCATAGTAAAACAATTATAAAAAAGCTTCTGGAACTTAAATATACTTAAATATAAAGAATTAAAAGGGGAGTTGAAATGTCATTTATTCATATTAACAAAAAATGGTGTAAGCGTTGTGGTATCTGTATTAACCTTTGCCCGAAAGATGTTTTGGGTAAAGATGATGATGGGTATCCAGTTGTAATTAACGAGGATGCTTGTATTAGATGTCGCCTTTGTGAATTACGATGTCCTGATTTAGCAATAGAATTGGAGGATCAAAATGGGTAAGAAATATATCATGCAAGGAAATCAAGCAGTAGCAGAAGGAGCTATAGCTGCAGGGGTAAAGGTGTGTGCCGGTTATCCTATTACTCCTTCATCGGAGATGATCGAATTCTTAGCTAAAAAAATGCCTTCTAATGGTGGTAGATTTATTCAAATGGAAGATGAATTGGCCAGTATTGGTGTTATTATTGGTGCTTCAGCTGCAGGTAAAAAAGCAATCACAGCTACCAGTGGTCCCGGGTTTAGTTTAATGCAGGAACTTTTAGGCTATGCTGCTATGGTTGAGTTACCCATTGTAATTTATAATGCTCAGCGGGTAGGGCCAAGCACAGGTGGAGCTACAAAACCTCAGCAAGGAGATATTATGCAAAGTAAATGGGGTTCACACGGGGATAGCCCGAGGATTGTAATTTATCCTTCAACTGTGCAGGAATGTTTCGACATGACCATTGAGGCTTTTAACCTGGCTGAAAAATACATGAATCCGGTGGTTTTGATGGGAGATGAAATATTGGCTCATTTGCGAGAAAGCGTTGAACTACCCGAAAAGAGTGAAATAAAGGTTGTTAACCGAAGATCAGATGCCAAACCTCAGAGTGAATATTTACCTTATGATGTGGATGAAACTTACATACCGGTTTTACCGCCTTTAGGACAAGGATACCGTTATAATATATCGGGGATGATTCATTCTAAGAATGGTATTCCCAATCTGACACCAGATGTAATTGAATCTTGTATTACCAGGATTAATTCTAAACTTGATCGATACTATGATGATATTGTACGTATAGAGCAGATTAAAAATGATAAAGCTAAAATTGCAGTCCTGGCATATGGAGTAGTAACACGGCCTGCTAAAGGAGCCATAAAGAAAGCCCAAGAATATGGTATTGATGTTGAATTTATTCGTCCTATTACTATTTGGCCTTTCCCAGAAAGAGAAATTAGAGAGGTTGCTGAAAGGGTTGATAAAATTATAGTTGTTGAAATGAATTTAGGCCAGGTTGCCTTCATGGTTAGATCATTTATAGAAGGAAAGGCCAAAGTTATTCAAATGAATAAAGTATGCAGTCGACTTATTACAGTTGATGAAATATTTAATAAAATTAAAGAAAATGCTTAGTAATTTAGAAATCTATCACTTAGGAGGAAATCAATGGGTAAATTAGATAAATATTTACATTTAAATCGTATGCCTCATTTTGCCTGTCCTGGATGTGCCCATGGTATTGCCTGGGCTTCCATGATTAGAGCAATTGATCAATTAGGATTAGATCAATCAGAAACAGTGATGGTCTGTGCTATCGGTTGTGCTGGGCGCCTTCCTGTTTATTTAAATTTTCCGACCATAAGAACAGCACATGGCAGAGCTCTGCCGGTTGCTACCGGGATTAAATTAGCTAATCCCAAAAACAAGGTCATTGCCTTTATGGGAGACGGAGATGCTGCAGCAATCGGGGGGAACCATCTTATTCATGCTGCCAGGAGGAATATTGATATAACTGCTATTGTTGCCATGAATGAAATTTATGGTATGACCGGAGGACAGTATGCTCCCACTACCGGTGTGGGTAAATTTGCCTCAACTGCTCCCTTTGGGATGATTGAACCACAGATGGATATATGTAAGCTGGTCATAGGAGCAGGAGCGACTTTTGTAGCTCGTGGAGATGCTTACCATGTCAGCGAACTTCAAAAATTAATTAGTCTTGCTATTCAACATAAAGGATTTTCTGTTGTTGAAGCACTTACTACCTGTCCGACCCATTTTGGGCGCAGGAATAAAATAACAAGTCCTTCTAAATTATTAGAACGTTTAAAGGATTTGACGATTACCAAGAGTCAAGCTGAAAAGATGAGTCCCGAAGAGAAAAAAAATAAATTGGTTAGAGGAGTGTTATTAGAAGAAGATAGACCTGAATATATCGAAGAATATGACCGAATAACAGGATTTAAAGAAATTGAGGTGTAGTTAAATGAATTTAAGAGATTTGGACAGAATTGAAATACGTTTTGGCGGTACTGGTGGCCAAGGATTGGTCTTAGCCAGTTTTATTATGGCAGAAGCAATGATGATGTCAGATTATAATATTATACAAAGAGAATCGCATGGGATTGAAGTGAGAGGTGGAGTTAGTATAGGAGAATTAATTGCCAGCAAGGGAGAGATATATGACTTGATAATTAAGGAACCCAATATATTTGTGACCGTTTCTCAAGAATCCTGTGTTCAATACTATAAGAATATTCATCCCAATGCTTTGGTTATCATTGATTCTTCATTAGTCAAGAATATTCCTTCAGATATCAATTCCAAGAATGTTTTTACACTTCCTTTTAACCAAGTTATCAAAGAACAGTTGGGCACAACATTGCCTATCAATATTACTTTTTTGGGTGCTTTATCCAAATTAACAGATATTGTTACACCGGATAGTATTAAAAAAGCTATTGTTAATAGAGTTACAAAAGAAAGTAAAGAAATTAATCTTAAAGCTTTTCATATCGGAATGGATTTAGCCAAGAAGGCATCATCATAATGGATGGGAAAAGGGAGAATGTAAATGAAATTTTATGAATATAACATCAAAGATGTCTTTAACAACGAAGGAATATTAACTTCTGAGGGTCAAGTTGCCTCATCTGCTTCAGAAGTATTTGAAGTTGCCAAAAAAATAGATTCACCGGTAGTACTGAAATCCCAGGTATTAACTGGTGGCAGAGGAAAAGCAGGTGGAATTCGTTTTGCTGATAATCCTGAAGAAGCAAAAGAAATTTCCTCAGAATTATTTTTGAAAGAGATAAAGGGATATCCGGTAACAAAGATACTTGCGGTAAAAAAAGAAGATATAAAAAAGGAATATTATCTTGGGATTACTATTAATTTTCAGGAAAGAAAAACATCTTTGATATTTAGCACGGAAGGTGGAATTGAGATTGAGGAATTGGCAATTAAAAGTCCGGAAAAAATTGTTAAAATTAATATTGATCCTGTTATTGGACTACAAAATTACCATTTAACTCCATTAGCAAAAGCAATAAATTATAATGAAGTTGTTTTTAGTCAGCTAAGAAATATTTGTAGACAACTATATTCTATTTATACAAAATACGATTGCCTGTTAGTTGAAATTAATCCGCTTGCTTTAATTGGGGGTGATAAACTTATCGCGCTTGATGCAAAACTAGAATCAGATGATAATGCAAATTATAGGCAAACTGTTTTGGCTGAAATGTGGGATGAAAAAACAGAGAATCAGATAGAGCTCATTGGGAAAAAAGCGGGTTTTGTCACAATCAAATTGGACGGTCTGGTCTCCATTATAAGCAATGGAGCTGGAAATGCGATCTATGCACTTGATTTATTGAAAAGATATGGTACCAGTGCAGCCAGTATTCTTGATTTAAGTGGAGGTGCTACTGCTGAAAAGGTACAAAGAGCAGTGAATGTGGTAATTCAAGATCAGGATGTTAAAGCAATTCTCTTTAATGTCTTTGGTGGAATAACTCGATGTGATGAGATTGCTAATGGGATTATCCAGAGTATGAGGACAATTCCGAAGAATATATCAGTTGTATGCCGACTTCAGGGAACCAATCGAGAAAATGGAATTAAGATATTAAACGATGCTGGATTTGAAGCTTTCATGTATTTGGAAGATGCCATTAAGAAAGTTATTAAATTAATTAGTGATTAGGGTGGTAAAGAATGAGTATTTTAGTTGATGATCATACTAGGTTAATTGTACAGGGAATTACAGGTAGAGAGGGAACATTCCATGCCCGTTTAATGAAGCAATATGGAACCAATGTTGTTGCAGGGGTAACTCCTGGAAAAGCGGGTACCTATATTGACGATATTCCGGTATTTGATAGTGTGCTGGAGGCAAAAAAAGAAATGGATGCCAATACCACTATTTTATTTGTTCCGCCCAGATTTACACGTGATGCCATTTTGGAAGCCTGCGAAGCAGGCATTGAACTAATTGTTACGATTGCAGAAGGTGTTCCTCTGCATGATATGCTATTTTGTGTTAATTTTGCCAACAAGAAAAATAATATCCTAATCGGCCCAAATTGTCCGGGCATTATTTCTCCCGGGAAAGCAAAAGTTGGTTTCATGGCAGACATGATTTATTCGGAAGGTCCGGTAGGTATCATGTCTAGGAGTGCTACATTGTCTTATGAAACAGCCAATAATCTTTCTACTGAAGGAATTGGACAATCTACCGTAGTAGGTGTAGGAGGGGATCCTATTTGTGGATCCACCTTTGTAGAATTATTACCTTTCTTTGAACAAGATGAACAGACCAAAGTTGTGATGATGATCGGTGAGATCGGGGGGAGCAATGAAGAAATTGCTTCACAATATGCTAAAGAAAATATCACTAAACCCCTTATTGCTTTTGTAGCCGGCGAAGCCGCCCCTGAAGGGAGAAGAATGGGCCATGCCGGTGCAATTGTATCACCAGGCGGTGCAGGTGGAGCCCAGAGAAAGAAAGAAACTTTAAGAGCGAATGGTGTTACCGTAGTTGAGAAATTGACTGACATACCTGATGCCATATCTCAAATTCTTAATTGAAATTTAAGGAGGATTCAAAAATGAAAGTATCATTAAATTATGGAAATGATAGATTAACTTTAAATGTTCCAGATAATAATTACATAGGGACTTTAGATCCCAGAGAGATTGAAGGGGTAGAGAATCCTGATGAAGAAGTTAAAAAGGCATTGGCTAATCCAATTGGTAGTAAAAAATTAAAAGAACTGGCTGAAGATCATAAGAAAATAGTTATTTTAGTTAGTGATGTAAGTCGACCTTCCCCTTCCTCGATTTTATTACCGCCGATTCTGGCAGAATTGAGAGAGGTCGGGATAGAAAATAATCAAATTAAAATTATCTTTGGTTTAGGTATACATCGTAAACATACAGAAGAAGAAAAAAAGAAACTTGTAGGTGAAGAAGTTTTTCAACAAATTAATTGTACTGATCATGATATTGAAGACTGTATAAAGATTGGAATAACCAAACGAGGTAACGAAGTTTTCATTTTAAAAGAGGTAATGGAAGCTGATTTTATTATTGCCACAGGCAATCTGGAATATCATTATTTTGCAGGCTATAGCGGTGGAGCAAAAGCTTTAGCCCCAGGGGTATGCGGTAGAAGTACTGTCTCTAATAACCATAAACACTTCCTTGAACCTGGTGCAAAGGCTGGTATTATTAAAGGGAATCCAGTCAGAGAAGAAATGGAAGAGATAGGAGAGATGGTAGGGATTGATTTCATTGTTAATGCTGTATTAAATAGCCATAAAAAAATAGTTAAAGTAGTTGCTGGTGAAGTAACCAAAGCCCATAGGGAAGGAACACGATATATTGACAAGATGTTTTCAGTTCCCATTACTGAATTGGCAGATATTGTGATTGTTTCCCCAGGAGGATATCCTAAAGATATTGATTTATACCAAACTCATAAGGCTATGGAAAATGCCAGTTTGGCAGTTAAAAAAGGCGGAATTATGATTGTTGTCGGTGAATGTAAAGATGGCTTAGGTGAAGGTAAATTTGCTGATGC
>CAYSAA010000244.1:0-21941 GCA_964428905.1 uncultured Atribacterota bacterium | reverse complement strand
CTAAAAAGGCTTACTTAGTGGAAGAATCCATTGCTGCTGCTATTGGCGCCGGTTTGGATATTAGTGAACCTTATGGCAATATGGTTGTGGATGTCGGAGGGGGAACGACAGATATTGCCGTTATTTCTTTAGGAGGAATTGTAGAAAGTGAATCCTTACGAATTGCCGGCAATAATTTCGATGAAGATATTATTAAATATATTAAAAGCAAGTACAATCTCATGATTGGAGAAAAAACAGCCGAAAATTTAAAAATTGATATTGGCACAGCAATGGAGCCGGAAACCGAAACATATGCCGAAATAAGAGGAAGAGACCTTGTTTCTGGATTACCTAAAACCATTGAGGTGGGTTCATCTGAGGTACTTGAGGCAATTTCAAAAACCTTAGAAATGATATTAGATGGCATTAAGATGGTGCTGGAAAGGACACCTCCTGAGCTCTCTGCAGATATTGCCGATAAAGGAATGGTCCTTACCGGGGGCGGAGCCCTGTTAAGAAATTTTGATGTTTTGCTAACCAAGGTAAATAGAATACCTGTTTATGTTGCTGAAAATCCGATATCTTGTGTGGCCTTAGGTGCCGGAAAAGTATTAGATCAGATTCACTTATTAAAACAGGGATTAATCAGTAGCACGCAACGTTAATAGGTATTCCTGAAAAAGAATTATTGAAAGCTAACTATGAAAATGATTATAATGTGTTTCAAACTAAATGATAAGCAGCAAATTTTTACACAAATTGCTCTTTTTTCTTTTCTATTCCTATTATTTTTTGTAATGACACAATTGGTTAGTAATGCTCAGGAAGAGTTTATTTTTATTGACGAAATAGAGGCGGGAATGGAAGGTATTGGCAAGACTGTATTCTCGGGAACAGAGATAGAAGAATTTGATGTTCAGGTAATTGATATTATTTCCGGTATAGACATTAATAATCCCTACATATTGGTCAAACTAAGTGGAGAAAAGATTGATAATGATGGTGGTATATCTGCCGGGATGAGCGGTAGCCCTGTTTATTTGGCAGGAAGGTTAGCAGGTGCAATTTCACATTCCTGGGAAATGAGTGAACACAATTTATGCTTGATAACACCCATCGAAAAGATGATTGCTCTATTTGATTATATTGGTAAAGAACCGGAGCAAACCCAAAATATTTCCCATATTTCAGACCGGAAAACGATCTCTATTGCTTTGGATAATAACCTGCGGAGCAAAATAGCAAAAAATATACCTGGCTTAGAAAATTGTTGTCATACTTATCCGCTCAATCAGATTGAATCAATTCATTTTCAATATATACAGTCGCCTTTACTGATTAGTGGCTTTGAGGGTCGGGCAACCAAATTATTAGAGAATTATTTTCACCAACAAGGAGCAACTTTTATTCAGAATATCCCTGATTACCAAGAGTTCAATACAGAATTAGAAATTGATACCGAAATCAAGGAATTAAAACCCGGTTCGGCTGTTGGTGTTCAGTTATCTACAGGAGATGCCAGTGTTCTTACCATTGGAACAGTCACGTATTGCAGGGATAATTTTGTGTTAGCATTTGGACACCCCTTAATGCATCAGGGGAATACTTCCTATCTTTTTTCTTCTGTTTACATTTATCATAGTTTTCCCAGTATTGTTATGCCGTTTAAAGTAGGATCTCCTTATCAATTGTTGGGAGAAGTAATACAGGATAGGGAAGCCGGCATTTTGGCACAGTTAAATCAATTCCCCCGGATTGTTTCATGTAAAATAAATATATCTGATTTGGATCGAAATATAATGATACAAAATGGTGCCAAGATAGTGCCACAAAATAATATTGTACAGAATGTTTTATCTGCCCTGCTAATACAGTCAATAGATCGTACAATTGACAGAATCGGACAGGGAACAGCAATGGTTCAGATAGGTGTTCAGTCTGTCCAGCCAGGAAAGAGAATAACACAGGAAAATATGTTTTTTAGTAAAGACGATATTGCCATACAGTGTGGCAAAGATCTTGATGAACTCTTTGATTTAATAATAAATAACTATAGTGAAGATATAAAATTAAGCGAGATTGAAGTTGATATTACCATTAGAGAACAAAATCAAAGTGCTATGATAAAAGAAGTAAAATTGAATGAAAAAGATTATTTTCCCGGTGATACGGTTGAAGCTCAAATTACAATTAAACCGTTCCGAAAGCCTGAAGAAAAAAAGATTGCTAACATATCATTACCTAATGATATGAAGACAGGGGAGGCAATCATTATGATCAGAGGAGGAGCTTCTCCGGAGATAATGGGTGATGAAACACCCACACAAGATAAAGAGCAATATTTATTGGACGGATGGGAAGATATTCAGAAATATATCAAGAAAAGAGTTAAAAACAATCAAATACTTGCTGAGTTAATTTTAATCAATGAGCGGGAAAGAATGAGTTTTACGGATCAAGAGAATGAACAAAGAGATGAAACAGAATTGAAAGTATTTCTTGATACTGATTTTATCGTGGAAGGATACCATGAGATGTATCTGAACATCAAAAATGACGAAAATAGGAGTAAGGAACTATCCAATGAATAATATCGCTTTTATTGCTGCTGCTGGAAATGGCGAAAGATTAAATTGTTATCATAGTAAGATGTTGGCCAAAATTTTAGGTAAACCCCTGCTTGCTTACACATTAGATCAATTTGAACAATCGGATAAGATTGATGAAATTGTTTTAGTTCTTCGTGCACAGGATCGTAAGAATATAGAAGAAGAAGTTCTAAAAAAGAATAGATATAATAAATTAACATCTGTTGTACTGGGAGGATTGACCAGGCAGGAGTCAGTATATAGAGGGTTGAAAACTATCCAAAGAACTGATGGTATTGCTTGTATTCATGATGGCGCAAGGCCATTGGTTAGAGGCTGGATGATTGAGAAAACGATCAATATGAGTTATACTTGTGACGGAGCAATCATAGCTGTACCGGTTATTGAGACAATTAAGCGAGCATTAACGCACGAGATAATTGTTGAAAAAACTGTCAATCGTGATGAATTTTGGATTGTACAAACCCCTCAGACTTTTAAACTAGGTTATATTAAAGAATTATACCAGAGGGCTCAAGAAGAAGGATTACAAGTTACTGATGATGCTGCTATTGTGGAACATTATGGAGGAAAGGTAAAAATTATCCCTGGTTCCAGGGAAAACATCAAGGTTACTACATCTGTTGACTTAGCACTGGCAGATGTATTAATGAGAAAGTATTTATGATAAAAAAAATCATGAATCTAAAAAGTTATGCCAAAATAAATCTTTACCTGGATATCAGGCAGAAATTAAATAATGGCTATCATGATATTGAAACTATCTTTCAAACAATAAATTTATTTGATGAAATTCGTATTGAAAAATTAGACAATCCAGGTTTTCGGGTACATTGTAATAACCCTGAAGTACCGGTAGGAAAAAACAGCATTGTCTATCAGGCTATTGAAACAATGATGCAAGATAAGAATATAAGAAACCAGAGTATAGGATTAGCTGTATCTATTAAAAAGAACATTCCCCTTGCTTCTGGTTTAGGTGGTGGTTCTTCCAATATTGCCACAATTCTATTGGGTATTTCTAACTTATTTCACTTAGAAATGACCAGGTCCCAATTAATAGATTTGGCAACTAATTTTGGAATGGATATTCCTTTTTTTATCACAAGGGGAACAGTCTATGCCAAGGGCAGGGGTGAAATTCTATTTCCACTTATATCTATTGATCCTCCCATTCACCTGTTGTTGGTTAACCCTGGTATTGAACTATCAACACAGTGGGCTTATCAGTCTTTTGATCAGGAGCCAGGGGATCGATCAAATAAAAAACCTTTGGATATTGATCCTTTTTTAGATAAAAAAAAGGAATTTCAGTTGGGTAATGTCAGCACAGTGATTTATAACCGCTTTGATGCTATTATAACTAAGAAATATCCCGTTATCAGCCACATTAAAAATAAATTAAAAGAAATGGGTGCATTGAATGCCTCGCTTTCAGGAAGCGGACCCACTGTTTTTGGCATTTTTGAAAACGAACATCAAGCAGATGAAGTTTATTTGAAGATAAGGAATTTATATCCCTTTGTATGTAAAACAAGAACCATTAGAGCAAGTAATATTTTTTTAGAAGAAGATTCATAATATTCCCTGTAACCAGAGGTAAACAGCTTAATGAGAATAGGTTTTGGTTATGATAGTCACCGCTTAAAAAAAGGTGAAACATTAATTCTTGGCGGGGAGAAAATAGATTTTGAAAAAGGATTAGAAGGACATTCTGATGCTGATGTAGTTATTCATGCTATTATGGACGCTTTGTTAGGTGCATCCGGCCAGGGAGATATTGGCGTACACTTTCCAGATAGTGATCCAAAATGGGAAGGCATATCCAGTTTGTATTTGCTGAAGATAGTTAAACAATTACTAGAACAAAAAAAATTTGAGGTACGTAATATTGACCTAACCGTATTATTAGAAAAACCTAAATTGTCTGGTTATTACCCTAATATGAAAAGAAATATTGCTGAAATATTGAAATTGCCTGAAGATTGTATAAATATCAAAGCTTCCACAAATGAAGGTATCGGTTTAATAGGCAAAGGAGAAGGGATTGCTGCCTTCTGTGTTACCTTGTTGGAAAAAATTGTACAAGTTTTATACTAAAAGGAGGATTAAAATGGATAAAGAATATCAGGAAAACACTGCAAATAATAAAAAGGACAATGATGATAATCAGAAATTATATCCACACCAGTTACCACTATCAACCTTATTTACCTGGTTTATTGGTATATTAAATGGCAAAGCCTGGGAGTATTTAGGATTAATGATGAATCCTGAAACAAAAGAAGTAAATCAAGATTTAAAAAAAGCCAAGATTTCCATTGATAGCATTGAATTTTTATTTAAACAGATTGAGGATGAGCTGGAAGTAGAAGACAAGAAACAATTAGATAGTATTTTAGCTAATTTAAAAATGAATTATGTGGAAAAAAGTAAAGATAGTGAAAAAGTTGAAGCAAAGAAAAAAGGGAATATGTCTTAAGAATTAAAAAGATGTTTGATAAAAAGCTATCAGAATATTTGAAGAGAGGTGGATCAATGGCTAAAAATATTTTAATGATAAGAAATGCCTATTGTATAATACTTATTTTTTTTATTTCTTTTTTATTGGTAACTGTTTCCGGTATGGCACAGGATGCCCAGTCTTTTTATCAAAACGGATACCAATATTTTTCCCAAGGTAATTATCAAAAAGCAGAAGAGAATTATCAAAAAGCAATTGATTTAGATCAGGATTTTGAGGATGCTCATTATTGGTTGGGTAAGGTCTATCGACAGACCGGTCAACATGATAAAGCTGTACCGCAATGGATAGAAGTCTTGAGAATCAATCCCAGAAATCCCTATGCTTTAAGATACTTGAACGAAAGTTTTCGGAACACTTCCAGAGTACAAAACGGTAATGCTAATGATTATTATAATGAGGGGCTCGAAATGTTGGAAATAGGTGATGAGACCTTTCTCAATGAAAATAATTATAGTAACCGGGCGTTATTATTGTCTATTCCCTATTTTAAGAGAGCCATTGATTTACAAAGTGATTTCATTGCTGCCCATTATTGGTTAGCAGAAATATACCAGGCATTAGCAAAAAAAGTTAGCTGGCAATATACTTCCATGGCGATTAGTAGTTTCGAAAAGGTAATTGAAACAGAGGAAGAGAAAAATCTTGAAGTTTTTGCAAGACCATCTGAATATTGGTATGCTCATCAAGAATTAATGCTGATCTATCAATCTTTGGGCTTAAATGAAAGAAGAGAAAATCTTTTATCGAAACTGGAAGAAATGAAATCAGCACCCTATGAACAGGTTTTAAGCGAAGCAGGATATAGTAATTTTGGCTATCCGGACCAGATCGAAATTATCAAGCAAGATGAAGATATAATAGAGCTTTGGAAATATGAAGAGGAGAGTAAAGTTTTTAGAGTGGTTAATAAGGAAATAGTAGGTGAAGAATTAAGTTATGACCAATATCAGGAAGATAAGGGAAGTCAGTCTGAAGAATTCATAGAAGAAATGGAAATGGTTGATGAAGAAGAAATGTAGCGAAAAAGAAGAGGATATACCAAGGAAGGATGATATCCGAATTGGTATCATGGGAGGCGTGTTTGATCCCATTCATATAGGGCATCTATTTACTGCTGAGGAAGCAAGGATTAAATTTTATCTCGACAAAGTTATATTTGTCCCATGTCTCCATCCCACCCATAAAAGAAGCGACCATGTTACTGCTGTAAAACATCGTTTAAAAATGTCTTATCTGGCAACTGAGAGTAATCCCTATTTTGAGGTATCCAAAATTGAAATCAACCGGCCAGGTATTTCTTACACGATTGATACGATTAAAGAGTTTCGTAAAATATATGGATGGGATGCAGGGATATTTTTTATAACCGGAGCTGATGCCTTTTTGGAAATAGAAACCTGGTATCAAAAAGATGAATTATTAAAGATGTGTAATTTTGTGGCGGCCACCAGGCCGGGATATGATTTGAAGAAATTGCATCATAATTTTAAAAAAGTATTAAATATTATGGAAATACCGGCACTGGCAATTTCATCTACTGATATTAGATATCGGATAAAAAAGGGCTTAAGTATTAAATACATTGTCCTGGAAGAGGTTCGAGAGTATATTTATCAGCATAAACTCTATCATCGGAAGGTTATAAGAAGGGATAATGTTGAAAAAATAGAACAGATAAAGTGACTATGATAAGTTTAGAACAGATCGATTCACAATTAAAAAACATTATGAGTGAAGAAAGATACCAACATTCCTGGCAAGTTAGCAAGGTAGCTGAAGAACTTTCTGAGTATTATCATATTCC
This sequence comes from uncultured Atribacterota bacterium, assembly GCA_964428905.1. Taxonomy (GTDB): domain Bacteria; phylum Atribacterota; class Phoenicimicrobiia; order Phoenicimicrobiales; family Stramentimicrobiaceae; genus CAYSAA01. The sequence goes on along the minus strand of CAYSAA010000244.1, from coordinate 15,019 downwards.
TTCTTATAAAGGTAAAATCCTGGGATTAATTCATGATTGTGCTAAAGATTACTCCTATGCAGATTTAAAAAAATTAATGGATAAGTACCATATTTTTCTGAATGAGATTGAAAAGTATATTCCGGGCATATGGCACGCTTATGTAGGTGCTGAGATAGCTCGGGATTTTTTTAAGATTTATGATCAGGAAATGTTAGATGCCATAAAGTATCATAGCACTGCCTCCGGAAATCTAAGTACTTTAGGAAAGATTATCTATATAGCGGATAAAATTGAACCAGGAAGAGAAATGATAAAATATATAGATAAAGTAAGAACATTGGTATGGCAGGATATAGATCAAGCAATGCTGGAACTACTTAACCAGGAACTTAAACAACTGATTTCCAGAAACTTGATAATCCATCCTGATACTTTTCAAGCCAGGAATGAAATTCTATGCAATTATGAGGTTAGATTAACTGATGGGAAGATCAGAGAAAAAAAATGAATTAAAGAAAAAAAGTAAAAAAAAGTATTTTCAGGTAGCAATACTCATTTTCTTAGTGGCTGCCTGTTTGGTATTTTTATATTTCTTTAACCTGATACCTTTTTTTGGTTCAGACATTTTAGCTTATGAACGATTAAATATTTTAGCCGTTGGTACAGATAATGATGAAAGTCAGGGTAGAGCAGATACCATTCTTATTTTAAGTCTTTCGCCAAAAACTAAAGATACTGTACTATTTTCCATACCCAGAGATATGAGGGTAATGATTCCGGGAAAAGGAATGGATAAAATAAATCACGCTTTTGCTTATGGTGGCATTGAATTATTAGAAAGAGCGATAGAGGATTTCATGGGTTTGTCTATTCATTATTATGGAGTGATTGATTTTGAGGGATTTCAATATGTAATTGATGCCATTGGTGGGGTTAGTGTCAATGTTGAAAAAGATATGTATTATGTTGACCAGGCAGGATCGTTAAAAATTAATCTGCACAGTGGACAGCAGATCTTAGACGGTGAAAAAGCATTAGAATATGTTCGATTTAGATTTGATCCATTAGGGGACTTGGGAAGAATACAAAGACAACAAAAATTGATCAATGCCGTGATCGATAAGATCATGGATTTTAGTAGTATGATCAAAATTCCGAACATTGTGGCCAATCTAACAGAATATATCAATACCAATATGGACGGCAATGAAATAATGTCTCTGGCGAAATTAATGAAAGATGTAAATAGAGAAAAAATATGGGTTGAGACCATCCAGGGTGAACCCCAATATATAGATGGAGTCAGCTATCTGATAGCGGATGAGCAGAAGGTTAAAAGAAGGGTCCAATATTTAATCGAAAACAAACATAGAGGACTTAATGTTGAAGTATTAAACGGAAATAAGGTTCCAGGTATAGCCCATCGTGTAGCCAGCGAAATGGAAGAATTAGGATTTAATGTGGTGAATATTGATAATGCTGACCGTTTTGATTATCAAAAAACCATTTTAATAATCTATTCTAAGGAAATTAAGGTAGATGAATACCTGGGTCAAATATGGCATGATGTAGAAGTGGTTCGGAGGGAGCAAACCTGCAATGAGCTGGATATGACTATAATAATAGGTAAAAATATGGTATACTAAAAAAGCAATTTGGTATGTATTGTTGATGATATTTAGGGTAATCCGTTTTTTATTTTAAATAATAGTTAAATAAGATAAAAGGAGCCATCTTATTGAAAAATAATTCCAAAGATATAGCTATTTTATTTGCTGGCGTGCTAGATGAAAAAAAAGCAAAAGATATTATGATTCTGAATATCAAAAAAATCTCTTTTATTGCTGACTATTTCATCATTTCCACTGCCCAATCCCCTTCACATTTAAAAACACTTTCCAATACAATTGTAAAGAAAGTCAAAGAAAATGATATTAAAAGGAATTTGAATTACGAAGGCAGTCATTATACAGGATGGGTTTTGCTCGATTGTGGAGATGTAGTCATTCATATTTTCTCTGAAGAGAAAAGAGATTATTATCATTTAGAATATATCTGGCAGGAAGCAGAGAGGATTCCTTTTAAGAAATAGTTCTGGAATATCTAAAATTGTATTTATGCCTCAATAAAATAAAGAAAGGGGTAGTTAACGAATGAATATTGAGAGAAGAAAGTCAGGTCAATGGTTTTTTGGTTTAATTATTTTTATTATCGGCATTATATTTTTGCTGGAAAATGTGTTTGGAATAGAAGTATGGGAAAATGTCTGGCTATTTTGGCCTATTCTGATCATACTATGGGGATTGATAGAGTTATTTCAGAAAAAGTCTATCTTTTTTGGTGTTATTTTATTGGCAATCGGGACTCTGTTTCTAGTGAAGAATTTTGAACTCTACAGTTGGCCAGAAACGATATGGAAATATTGGCCGGTTATTGTCATTGCTATAGGTATTGACCAGATTTTTAGGTATCCCAGATTGGGTCGCATAACAAGTAGTAATAAAGAGCTCAAAGGAAAGAAAGAAGTCGTCATACAGGATGATGAAATTATATAGATGGTTTAATAGGATAGTGATGGGGGCTGTATGATTGGAACTACTATCAACAGCTTGGCTATTATTATGGGCTGTATGATTGGATTAATTCTAAAAGGTCATTTTCCTGAACGAATTAGTGTTATTCTTTTTCAAGGTATTGGTCTGGTTACTTTTATGATAGGTATCCAGATGGCAATTCAGGGTAGTGAAGTTTTATTGATTATTTTATCTTTGGTTTTCGGTGGTATTATTGGAGAAACTATCGATATTGAAAAGAGATTGGATCGATTAGGTAATCGGATTAAGGAGTTATTTCAACAACAGAAGGGAAAGGAAAGATTTACTGAAGGATTTATTACGGCAAGCTTGCTTTATTGTGTTGGATCAATGGCTGTAATGGGTGCTATTGAAGAAGGAATTAATGGGAATCCGGACATTTTATTAGCAAAATCTGCCTTAGATGGCATTTCCTCAATTATCTTTACTGCTTCATTAGGAATAGGAGTTATATTTTCTACTATTCCTGTTTTTATCTACCAGGGTACCATTACCCAAATTGCTTATCTGGCTAAAAATTGGATTACCCCTGAAATGATAAATGAAATGACAGCAGTGGGTGGAATACTGATTATTGGACTTGCTTTAGGTATACTGGAAATAAAAAAAATAAAAGTAGCGAATGTATTGCCTTCTTTATTAATTATTCTGTTTCTTACAGCAATCAAGCTTTAGCTTTTAGTAAATCAATCATAATTAGAGTGTTAACTTTATGAGTAAGAATGAATAGTAAAATAAAGCAATAGTAGAAGGAGAAAAAATAATGGCAAAATATCAATCATTATCATACTTGGAAGATCTCAAAGAAGATGAATTAGAAAATAAAAAAGCATTAGTCAGAGTCGATTTTAATGTCCCTCTGGATGATGATTTACAAATTAGCGATGATACCAGAATTATCGCTGCTTTGAATACGATAGAATACCTATTATCCCATCATTGTGCTATCATTCTCATGAGTCATTTAGGGAGACCTGAAGGTAAAATTGTTGACAAACTGAGGTTAAACCCGGTAGCAACACATTTAGGAGATTTATTAAGGAGAAAAGTAATTAAGCTGGATGATTGTGTGGGAGAAGAAGTGCAAAAAATTGTAACTGAATTAAAGGCTGGAGAAATTGTTTTATTGGAAAATTTACGTTTTCATCAAGAGGAGAAACAGAATGACCCAATTTTTTCCAAAAAGCTTGCTTCTCTGGCAGACATATATGTTAATGATGCTTTTGGTGCTGCTCATAGAGCGCATGCCTCTACGGTTGGAGTGGCTTCTTACTTGCCTTCCTTTGCCGGTTTTTTGATGGCGAAAGAAGTAAAATCACTGGCCAAGCTGCTTTCGGAACCTGAAAGACCTTTTATTTCAATTATTGGCGGTGCAAAAGTATCAGATAAGATAGAGGTATTGGAAAAGCTTTTAGAGATTTGTGATGCTTTATTGATTGGAGGTGGAATGGTCTACACCTTTTTAGCTGCTGAAGGTTATGAAGTAGGAAAGTCAATTTTAGAAAAAGATTTTATTGATTATATTAAAAAATTAAGTAATGAAGCCAGGAAAAATAATAAAGAAATTATAATTCCGAAGGATATCCTTGCCTCCAGAAAGTTTAAAGCAGATGCTGAGAGCTTCAATATATCTATAGACAAGATGGAAAAAGATATGATAGGGATGGACATTGGGGAAGTTACGATTGAGTTATTTAAGCAAAAAATTGAAAATGCCAAGACAATTTTTTGGAATGGACCTTTAGGGGTATTTGAAATGGAACAATTTGCTCAAGGAACAAATCAGATTGCTAATAAAATTGCCAGTTTAGATAAAGAAGTCTTTTCTGTTGTTGGCGGTGGTGATTCCATAGCTGCTATTAACAAATGCGGCTTAGCTGATAAAATTTCCCATATCTCAACAGGTGGAGGGGCTTCGCTGGAATTTCTCAGTGGAAGGAATTTACCAGGGATAGAAGTACTTAAGAAATAGTATTGCATCGTGTGTATTGAGGTAAAATCTGTACACCATATATCTTATACCGTATAACGTGAAGAAAATATCAATCTACTGAATACAAAAGAAATAGATCATTTTTATATGTTGACACGGTTTTCAAATTACAGATAATAATACTACGAAAGCAAATACCGCACCCGCATAGCGGGTGGCTTTACGAAGCCTCTAAAACAGATTCCGAAATGACAAACTGCCTAGCCCATAAAGTTATGACTAAAATACATTTAGGATAACTGTAAGTAAGGGATTTTTCATTATTAGTCCATACTAATCTATAAAAAATCCAATCAACATATTTTACGATCTAAAAAAATGTCCTGACAAATAGCAATTCTCCAAAAATATTAAATATCAAATTGAAGAATATTATTTTATAATTGACAAAAAGCAATTGTGTTGTATAATTGAGATACCCTAGGGGGGTATAGAAGAATATGTCAAAAGAGTTTGAAATTGATGAAATAAATAAGATTAATATAGTAAGACGTTTAAAGAAGATAGAAGGGCAAATTAGAGGAATACAGGGAATGGTTCTTGATAATCGGTCCTGTGAAGATATTCTAATGCAAGTGTCAGCAGTTAAGGCTGCTTTGCATCGCATCAATAAATTAATACTTGAAAAAGAGGTTTATTCCTGTTTTCATTTTTCTGAAGAGATGTCTTTTTCTCAGAATACTTTAGATGAAGTGATTGATTTAATTATAAAATTTGTCCGGTAAATTGACAATATTTTGTTCTATATCCTATAATTGAGCGAAAACCATTTAAGTGAAAAAGAAGGTTTGTTATCTATGTTATGTCAAATATGTAAAAAGAATGAAGCTACTGTAACCATTGTGAGAGTTGTGGGAATGAATAAGACCGAACTTCATGTTTGCAACGAGTGTGCCAACTATCTTTTAGGGAATACCGTAGTATCTTTTTCTTTTTCTCAAAATAATATAAGTGAAATATTAAGTAGTCTTTTAGATGCATTTGCTAAATACGGTAGGGAAGAAAATATTTCCATTAGTGCAGCAGGGGAAAAATGTCCTAATTGTGGAATGACTTATGGTGAATTTCTGCAAACTGGAAAGCTTGGCTGCAGTCAATGCTATGAAGTTTTTCGGAAACAGTTAAATCCACTTTTGGGTCGATTGCACGGGCATTCCCAGCATACCGGTAAAGTTCCGATTGCCATTAAGGAACATTTTAGTCAATTGCAAAGAATTAAGGAAATTAAGAATGAATTGCAGCAGGCAGTTTTGAAAGAAGAATACGAAAAAGCGGCAATGCTGAGAGATGAAATCATTGAGGAAGAAGAGCGAATAAGGATGAGGGATAATGGGAGATAAGGAAGACAAAAATTTGATTCGGGAATTAAGGGACACTACAGGCCATTGGGTAAAAGGGATAGGACCGCTTAATCATATTGTAGTGAGTTCTAGAATACGATTGGCTAGAAATATACAAGATATACCATTTCCTTTTAAGGCGAGTGATGAGCAGCTCAGAATAATTTTAGATAAGAGTGAGGAGTTTGTAGAAAAGAATAAAAAGTTTAAAAATTTTAGACTGATAAGATTAAACGATCTAACCGCAATAGATGTGCAATTTTTGGTTGAAAAACGGTTAATAAGTATTGCCCAAGCCCAATTTAATCGTCCTTACCGTGCTTTTATTTATAATACTGATGAAGTCATCAGCATTATGGTGAATGAAGAAGATCATTATCGAATTCAATGTATACAGCCAGGTTTTCAACTTAAGAAAGTATGGGAATTGATTGATTGGTACGATGATCAAATAGGAGAGGCAATAGACTATGCCTTTAATGAAAATGAAGGCTTTTTGACCTGTTGCCCCACGAATGTTGGAACTGGTTTGCGTGCTTCTGTTATGATGCATTTACCGGCATTAATCGTTAAAAACAGATTAAATGATTTAATGGATAGAGTCTCTAAGGCAGGATATGCAGTAAGGGGATTTTACGGGGAAGGAACAGATTTTCAAGGAAACTTATTTCAAGTATCCAACCAATCAACATTGGGACTAAAGGAAGCAGAAATCATTGAAAAATTAGAGTTAATGAGCAGTCATTTGATAGAAAAAGAACAGGAAGCAAGGGAAGAGATAATCATTCGTTCTAAACACAAGATCGAAGATCAGGTTATGCGTGCTTATGGTGTCTTAACCAATGCCAAAATGATTTCGACCAATGAAGCCTTAGATTTATTGTTGCAAATAAGGTTTGGCATTGAATTGGGAATATTGGCAAAAGTTGGTTATGATACCATTAACCGTTTAATGTTGATTATACAACCAGGTTATCTTCAATTGCTAAAAGGTAAGGAAATGGGCCAGGAGCAGCGTAATTTAAACAGAGCGTTATTAATACAGGAACTATTAAATTAGTTTGTGTATTCAGGAATAAATAAGGGAAGGATGAAAAAATGTTTAAGAGATATACTGAAAAAGTTAGAAAAGTGATTATGATGGCCCAAGAAGAAGCCGTTAATCTTAATCATAATTATATCGGAACCGAACATATTTTAGTCGGTTTAGTAAAAGAAAATGAAGGCATTGCTGGTAAAATTTTGCGTGAATTAGGAATAGAGTCTGAAAAAGTTATTGAGGAAATTGAAAAAACAGTAGGGAAAGGTGAATATCAGGAAGTAAGCGAAATTACTTTTACCCCCAGAGCGAAGAAGGTCCTGGAGTTAGCTTCACAAGAAGCAAGCCAATTGGGACAAAATTATATTGGCACCGAGCATCTCTTATTAGGTCTTATCAAGGAAGGAAGCGGTGTTGCTACTCGAATATTGACTGATATGGGTATTGATATTGAAACTATCTATTCCCAGGTTATGAAGGTGTTAATGGAAAGCAGCCATTCCACCGAGGCAGCAGCCGGAGGTAGTACTCACAGGGATAGTAAAGTACCTACATTGGATGAATTTGGCAGAGACTTGACAGACCTGGCTAGAGAGGAGAAGCTCGATCCAGTGGTAGGGAGAAATAATGAAATACAACGAGTGATACAGATATTAAGCCGCAGAAAAAAGAACAACCCATGTTTGATTGGCGAAGCCGGTGTGGGAAAAACAGCAATCGTGGAAGGATTGGCCCAAAAAATTGCCAATCATGATGTACCGGAAATACTCAAGAATAAAAGAATCATTTCCTTGGATCTTGCCTTAATTGTTGCCGGCACAAAATATCGGGGTGAGTTTGAAAAACGTCTTAAAAAAATTGTTAAAGAAGTACAGAATTCGAACGATGTTATTTTGTTTATTGATGAATTACATACCCTGGTTGGAGCAGGGGCAGCGGAAGGTGCGATTGATGCATCAAATATCTTAAAACCCGCTTTGGCCAGAGGAGAAATCCAGGCTATTGGGGCAACAACTACAGATGAATACCGTAAATATATTGAAAAAGACAAGGCGTTAGAGAGACGATTTCAACCGATTTATGTGCTGGAACCCTCTATTGAGGAAGCGATTCAAATATTGATAGGATTAAGGGATAAATATGAAGCCCATCATAAGTTAACCATCACTGACCAGTCTTTAATATCTGCAGTCAAGCTGGCAGCACGATATGTTTCTGGCCGTTTCTTACCTGACAAGGCGATTGATGTTATTGATGAGGCATCTTCACGAGTTAAATTGAAAAATACAGTTTATCCCCCTGACGTGAAAGAAGTAGAGGAACAATTATTAAAGATAAGAAAAGAGAAAGAAGCTGCTGTAAAACTACAGGAATTTGAGAAAGCTGCCAGGTTACGGGATAAAGAAAGAAAGTACGAAGATCGGTATAGTGAAATTAAAAAAGAATGGGAAACAGGAAGAACAAAGGACAAAATTGAGGTAACGGCTGAGGATGTAGCAGAGGTTGTTTCCAGTTGGTCGGGTGTTCCTGTTTATTCTCTCAAAGAAGAGGAAGCGAAGAAGCTTATTCGAATGGAAGATGAAATACATAAACGGATTGTTGGTCAAGAGGAAGCAATTAATGCAATTTCAAGAGCAGTCCGCAGAGCACGTGCCGGAATGAAAGATCCCAAACGACCTATTGGTTCCTTTGTTTTTCTGGGCCCGACTGGTGTAGGGAAAACTGAATTGGCAAGAAGTTTAGCCGAATTTCTATTTGGAGACGAGAATGCTATGATCAGCCTTGACATGTCTGAGTACATGGAGAAATTTGCCGTTTCCCGTTTAGTAGGAGCTCCTCCGGGGTATGTTGGTTATGAAGAGGGTGGCCAATTAACAGAAAAGGTAAGAAGGCGTCCTTACTCAGTGGTATTGCTCGATGAAATTGAAAAGGCGCATCCTGATGTCTTTAACATTCTTTTGCAGATATTTGAGGATGGTAGACTGACAGATGCCCAGGGAAGGGTAGTTGACTTTAAGAATACTGTTATTATTATGACGTCTAATGTTGGTGCAACCTTAATTAAAAAAGGAACCTCTTTGGGATTCAGGAGTGCCAAAGAGGCCGAACAAATGTCATATAAGGATATCAAAGAAAGCGTTATGGGTGAATTAAATAAAACATTCCGGCCTGAGTTCCTTAATCGTATAGATGAGGTTATTGTTTTTAAAAGCCTAACTCAAGGTGAAATCGAACAGATTGCCGATTTGCTGCTAAATGAAGTTAGAGAGTTGTTATCAGAACAAAAGATTACTTTTATAGCCAGAAAAAGCGCTAAAGATATTTTGGCTAAAGAGGGATATGATCCTAATTTTGGTGCAAGGCCATTAAGAAGAACTATTGAAAGATTAGTAGAGAATCCGATATCAGAAAAACTACTTTCCGGCGAGTTTAAAGAAAATGATCAAATAATCATCAGAGGCAAAAATGGGAAAATCGTATTTGAAAAAAGTAAAGGCAAAACCAGCAAGACCATAAATCAACAGCATGGCAACGATAATGGCAATAATAAATAATTTTTTTTATAAGTAGAAATAGAAATGTCAAATTGATAAGAATGAAAAATAATAAAACTTTTTTTCAATGTGAAAAATGCAATTACGAAACTTCTCAATGGCTGGGACGATGTCCCAGCTGTGGAGCATGGAATTCTTTCATAAAGCAGGAAAGATTAGATAATAATAGAATATTATATAAAAATGGTAAAGAAAATTATGCGCAGCCTATCAACCATTTTCAGTTCAGTCGTGAGAATAATCGTTATCAATCGGGTATTCAAGAGTTTGATCGTGTTTTAGGAGGAGGAGTTGTTTCAGGTTCGCTTATTCTTATTGGAGGAGAGCCTGGAATTGGTAAATCAACATTGGTTCTTCAGATAGCGAATCAACTTGCTAAGAATATTGGAAAATCTCTTTATATTTCAGCTGAGGAGTCAATGAAGCAGCTTCATTTAAGAGCCCAAAGGCTGTCTGTTGATGCAAGTCAGTTATATATACTATCTGAAACTGATTTGGATCAGATTATTGCCCAGATAAAGTACTTAAGACCTAAGATAGCTGTCATTGACTCAATTCAAATTATTAATGATGCATCTGTTCTGTCAATGCCGGGTAGTGTTAATCAGGTAAAAAATTGTACTTCTAAATTAATGGAAATTGCTAAGAAAAACAATATTGCTATGATTATCATCGGCCATGTAACCAAGGGAGGTGCAATTGCTGGACCGAAAATATTGGAACATATGGTTGATACTGTATTATATATGGAAGGAGAGAGATTTCATTCATTCAGGATTTTAAGAGGCATTAAGAATCGTTTCGGGACAACCAATGAATTGGGCATCTTTCAGATGGAGAATGAAGGGTTAAAGGAAGTTATGAATCCTTCTAAAATGTTATTATCTTCACGGAGCCAGGCTATCCCCGGAACGGTTACAACGGTAACCTTTGAAGGAAGTCGGCCATTGGCAGTAGAAATTGAGGCACTAGTCAGCTCTTCTTTTTTAAATAACCCCAGGCGTATATCAACCGGTGTTGATTATAATCGAGTTTCATTAATCATTGCAGTTTTAGAGAATCGACTGGGACTCCAATTTCAGTATAAGGATATCTATGTTAATGCTGCGGGAGGAATCAAGATCAGTGAACCCGCGATTGATTTAGGGATTGCCTTAGCAATGATCAGCAGCAGCAAAGGATTTGCTATAGATATGAATACAGTAGTTTTTGGTGAATTAGGTTTAACGGGTGAATTAAGATCAGTGGGTATGTGTGAACGGAGACTTAATGAAGCTCAAAAAATCGGTTATAAAAAATGTATCATACCTTTGGAAAATGCCAAACAGATATCTTCATTGTATGACCATTTAGAAATTAAAGGTATTCAGAATGTGCATGAGTTATTGAATGTTTTTGGGAAAAAATAATAGGCCAACATTTCAAAGGGACAAGTACCCCTTTAGTGATAACTTTGACACATATTTAGGTGAATGATATAATTTAATTGCTTTTCCCATAATGAAGTTTATGAACTTGGGTTATATGATTGAGATGAAAAAGGTGGTGATAGTTGCACCAAATAAAATAGCAGGAGACAAATCATATAAAAATTGAATAGAGGAGGTTGTTTGTTTTGTCAGGTCTAACCAAAAAAATTTATTGTTTTTTATTTATTCTGGCCGGTGGGTTAATCGGTTATGAAGTTGTTCCTGGCATCAAAGTCATAAATACGATAGACATATTTGCTAATCAAAAATGGCTATTACTCATATTATCATTTATCATTGGTAGTTTTTTCGGATTTATACTATTTATACTAAGTCATAGAAAGTTAAGTTGTTTAGGAAAAAGATTCATATCCTATCTTTTAAAAATTCCTGTTCAGAATATCCTTTCGGGAGTAATAGGTCTCATTGTTGGTTTAATTATAGCTAATTTATTGGCCTATTCCTTGTCTTTTATTCCATTTATCGGAAATTACTTACCCATTATACTTAATGTTACATTTGGTTTATTAGGTAGCACACTTGGTTTGAGTAAGCGAGAAGAGAGTGTCAATTTTTATAGAAAAAATATTGGGAGATTTAAAAAAAGGGACAAAGTTTCTCAATATCAACCAAAAGTTCTGGATACTAGTGTAATTATTGACGGGAGAATTGCAGATATTTGCCAGACAGATTTTTTAGAAGGTGAGTTAATTATCCCACGTTTCGTGTTAAATGAATTACAAGCTATTGCAGATTCTTCTGAGCCTTTGAAACGCAATCGTGGTCGACGTGGCTTGGATGTTTTAAATAGAATAAATAAAATTCATACTAATAAAATTAAAATTATTAGCCAGGACTATCATGATTTGAAAAGTGTTGATACCAAGTTAATCAGGTTAGCCAAAGACTTAGATGCCAAAGTTTTAACAAATGACTACAATCTCAATAAATTAGCTCAGTTGGAAGATGTGTCGGTTTTAAATATAAATGACCTTTCCAATGCCTTAAAATCGATTATATTGCCTGGGGAAGAGTTAATTACTCAGATTGTTAAGGAGGGGAAGGAATCCGGTCAAGGAGTAGCATATTTAGATGATGGTACTATGATTGTAGTGGAGAATGGAATTAAAAATATAGGGGACAAAGTCAAAGTTACTGTGACTAGTATTTTGCAAACTCCAGCGGGAAGAATGATATTTGGTCGAATCAAGGAAAAACTTACTAAAAAAAACTATGAATCAAGTTATGGTAAAAAAAATCATTCTACTCAAAGAAAGTATTGATGGATTCGTTTTTTATCATTTAATCAGAAAGTGAGGGAATTTCATTGAGTCTAAAACTATACAACACATTAACCAGAAAGAAGGAAACATTTATTCCCCTTAATGAAAAACAGGTTGGTATGTATGTTTGTGGGCCGACGGTTTATAATTTTTTTCATATTGGTAATGCCAGGCCATTTCTTATTTTTGAAGTTTTAAGAAGATATTTACAGTTTAAGAAATACCGTGTGAAATATGTTACTAATTTCACGGATATTGATGACAAGGTAATCAAAAAAGCGAATGAAATGGGAATAGCCTATTCAGAAGTAGCAGAAAGATATATTAAGGAATATTTCCAGGATGCTGACTGCTTGCATATAGGGAGAGCTGACGTATATCCTCGGGCAACAGAGCATATCCCTGATATTATTCAATTTATCCAAGGACTGGGAAGCAAAGGTTATACCTATATAGTAGAGGGGGATGTTTTCTTTGATGTGAATCGATTTAAAGATTATGGTAAATTATCCAAACAAAATATGGATGAAATTAGGTCTGGTGCAAGGATTGATCTTGATGAAAGAAAAAAAAATCCTCATGATTTTGTCTTATGGAAAAAAGCCAAACAAAATGAGCCTTATTGGGATAGCCCCTGGGGGCATGGACGTCCGGGGTGGCATATAGAATGCTCGGTAATGTCCAGTAAATATTTAGGAGAAAGTTTTGATATTCATGCTGGTGGGGCAGATTTAATTTTTCCACATCATGAAAATGAAATTGCCCAAAGCGAAGCTTTAAGCGGAAAATTATTTGCAAAATATTGGTTACACAATGGTTATTTGAAAATAGAAAATCAAAAAATGTCCAAATCACTGGGAAATATATTAACCATAAGAGACCTTTGCCAGAAATATGACGGTTCAATAATCAGGCATTTTTTACTTTCAGCCCATTACCGAAGCCCACTGAATTATTCAATAGACCAGATAGAACAGTCAAAGAATAGCATGGAAACATTGGGTAATTTGATTTATAATATTCAATTTTTACTTCAACAGAGTCGATTCACAAATAAAATTGACAATGATAGTAAAAGCTTGTTGGATAAAAAAATGCAACTTGGGGAAAAATTTATTCAGGCAATGGATGATGATTTCAATACCCCCGTTGCATTAAGCACTTTATTTCTATTAGCTAAGGAAGCAAATATATATCTGAATCATGAGGGATCAAAAAATAGGGAAGTGCTTCAAGAGGTTTTAAAATTTTATGAAAAATATGGAAGTAGAATATTAGGTTTCAAATATCTTTCAAAAATGAATGAACAAGAGCGGGTTAAGGAGAAAGAAATCGAAGAAATGATACAAGAAAGAGAATTGGCCAGGGGTAAAGGTGACTGGAAAACTGCTGACAGGATCAGAACTCAACTAGAGGAAATGGGCATTATTTTAGAGGATACAGCAGAGGGAATTAGATGGAAAAAGGCTTGACTATGTTTTGAAGCTTAGACTATAATTGAGTAAATATTCTGAAATTATTTGATTTTCTGTATTTCCATCTAAAGGAAAGCTGGGAGATATAAGTAACAGGAGGTTTGCCGTTGGTAGTTTATGAAGAAAAATCTCTTAGCACTTATCGAAAATATAATGATCGTTTGCTGGCAAGCATGGCCAATTGTGGAGATCTCTTAGCAGAGCAATATATTATTAACAAATATAAAAAATTGGTCAAGATAAAAGCAAGAACATATTTCCTGGTCGGTGCTGATACTGAAGATATTATTCAGGAAGGTATGATTGGTCTTTATAAAGCAGTTAGAAGTTTTAATGATTTAAAATTATCTTCTTTCAGGGTTTTTGCTGAAATATGCATTAATCGTCAGATTTTTACTGCTATAAAAACAGCCTCCAGACAAAAGCATTTACCACTTAATTACTATATTTCATTATATCAGCCGGTGTATCGGGAAAATTCTGAACAGACGTTGTTGGATATTATTGATGATGTAAATATTAATGATCCTATGTCTTTAATTTTGTCCCAAGAAAGATTCAAAGAATTAAAGAATAACTTAGAAAAAGTATTATCAAAATTAGAGAAAATGGTGCTTGAATGCTACCTTGAAGGTAAGACATATCGTGAGATTGCAAATGAGGTTAGAAAAAGTGGCAAATCTATTGATAATGCTTTACAAAGGATTAAGCGAAAATTAGAGTTTATTGTTAAATTAAATTGACTCCATCTTTAAAAACAATTATAATGTTAAATGTTGCCGGTGTAGCTCAGCTGGTAGAGCAGCTGATTTGTAATCAGCAGGTCATCCGTTCGAATCGGATCATCGGCTCCAATGATGAAAAACAAATAATTGAACTTAATTGGGGAGGTACCAAAGTGGCCAAATGGAGCGGACTGTAGATCCGTTGGCTGAACGCCTTCGAAGGTTCGAATCCTTCCCTCCCCACCATTTTTTGCCCGCGTAGCTCAGTAGGTTAGAGCGCATCCTTGGTAAGGATGAGGTCACCGGTTCAACTCCGGTCGTGGGCTCCAGGTAAACGGAAAAGGAAAAATATGAAACTTTTTTAATTCTTATTAAATTATTTGCTTATTATCATATTATTTTATTTGTAAAAATAATAACAATATTATTGTATAAGTCTATTATTTACAATTATTACAGTAAAGGTATCTTTTAAGGAGGAAAAAACAAAATGGCTAAAGAGAAGTTTGTTCGTACCAAGCCGCATGTTAATATCGGAACTATAGGTCATGTAGACCATGGAAA
>CAYSAA010000243.1:0-18777 GCA_964428905.1 uncultured Atribacterota bacterium | reverse complement strand
AAAAATCCTTCTTTTTTCAAAAAGTAATTTTCTTAACAAGATGTAAAAAATCTGGGATTAACTCTACAGTATAGTTGCTATTCTTTTACATGTATTTCCCCAATGTAATTATAATTGCCAGCTAATTTGCCTCTACTACAATAAATCAATTTAAATCCTTCATTTGCCCCTATGGGTACTGAGGAGATTATATTATAAGTTTGATTTTCAACTGTGAAGACCTATGAATTTCTCCGCATCATCCTGGGGCCTATCTGTGCTCTGTATCAAAAAATGATACTCATCTTAAAGGAATTCAGTATTCCTCTATGGACGAACTAACACCGGCTGAATCCGACGCACCCAACCGAAGGGAACGTATCACCCGGAGAAAGTACTACCAGAAGATGAACCACGAAACCCTTCCCATACAGGCATCGCTTAAGTGGATCCGAAAGATTAAGAAACCATTAAAGGAAGGCAAGATGATGTGTGAGCGGGAGGATTAACATATTTTGAATAGGAATTGGCAATCAATTCGCTTATTTTTCACTAATTCTATATGAAAATATGTTGGCAAAGAACCGTCAGACTGTGTAAAAATTAATTCTGGAAATTACTTGCCTCAACTTACGCCAAGAATCAACTCCATTATTGGGAATAGCCATATACATATTGGGTAAAATATAATATTTTCTCCACTTCAACACTATTTTTTCTTGAAAAGCAACTTTTCACATAGTCTGACGTCCCCTGACATTATATGAATCGGGAACAAAAAAATCAGTTTGGGATAACCAGGATAATCTGATTATTTTATTACCAATCTAGACCCTTTTGTTTATTTTTATCGCCACACTGTATATTTTTATAAAAAAGATCCCAGGACTTGAATTGTGATTTTTATGATAAAATGAAGAGAAAATAACATGACAAGCATTTCCCCGAATAAAATATGTGAGAGGAAAAATATGAATTTAGATAAATTACTGGGCCGGCGTTTGCCAGACCTTTTATTGAGATTCGCGGTCAGGATTATCCTTAGGCGTAAAACTAAATTGCAGGAGATAAAGAATATTGAAGAGTACCAATCTTTTATCACTACCTTCGCAGATACCTTGAAAAACGAAAAGATTGCCGTGCATACAGATGAAGCCAATGAACAGCATTACGAACTGCCGCCGCAGTTTTTTCAAGCCGTGTTGGGCAAAATGCTTAAATACAGCTGTGGCTACTGGACTAATCGCCCCGATCCAAACCGGTTGATTAATGACCTCGATCGTTCGGAAGTGGATATGTTGGCCCTGACTTGCCGCCGAGCCGAGGTATCCGACAGCCAGCAGATCCTTGACCTGGGGTGTGGCTGGGGTTCCGCCGCTTTGTACATGGCTAGAGAATATCCTGGAATACAAATCACGGCCGTGTCAAACGCCAATCCGCAAATTACATACATCAATCGTGAGGCAAAAAGACTTGGCTACGACAACCTCTCGGCGATGAAAGCTGATATTAATGACCTGGATTTAACGCAAAAGTTTGATCGCGTGGTCACCGTGGAAATGTTTGAGCACATGCGTAATTACGAGGCTTTGTTAAAAAAAGTGGCCAGCTTTATCAAGCCCGGCGGGAAGCTTTTCATCCAAATATTCAGCCATCATACCTATCCCTTTCGTTATGAAAACCACACTGATAGAGACTGGATGGCTAGGCACTTTTTCACTGGCGGTACGATGCTCAGCAAGGATTTACTGCACTACTTCCTCAAAGATTTTTCCCTGGAAAAGCAGTGGGCGCTGTCAGGCATCCATTATCGCTACACCCTGGAAGCATGGCTGCAAAAAATGGATCGGCAGCGCAAACAGATCTATCCGCTCTTTATAGAAGTCTACGGCACAGGCGAAGCGGAAAAGTGGTGGAACTACTGGCGGCTGTTTTTCCTTTCCTGTGCAGAGTTCTTTGGTTTCAGGGACGGAAACGAATGGTTCATCAGTCACTATCTGCTCGCTAAAAAATAGGAAAATAGTCTATATGTTTGAACCGCCATCATATAACCCGGTGATCAAGATTGCACAGTAATAAACTTTTCCCTGCTTGCCCTTAGTGAATATCAAATTTGCCTGGATTACAAGACTCCACTATATCTTCATCGGCTAAATCAGAAATGACCCGGAATGAAAAAACTTTTACCTTATTTACGTTTGCAACACTTAAAACAGCGGATGTTTCCCAATTACAGACAAGTCCATTAAAATCTTCATGTAATTCCTGCCTTAATTGCCGGTTTTTAACATCCTTTTCACTACAGGTAACATTAATAATCCTGATAGTTCGAAATCATTATTCAGGTCCAGTATTTCTTTACAGACATTGTATTCTCAACAAGCGGGCAAATGATTCCAATTTTAATTTTTGAATTATTCAAAATGACCTCTTCTTAAATTATATTTAGTGTTTTATGTCAAATGTGAAGACCTGACCCCAAATATTCTTTATTTCCTTCTCATTTGGTCCATAATAAAAAAATATACGGTAGGCTGAAGGAGTATTTTGTTGGGCATATGCCTCAAATACTTTTTCACCGGAGGGACCTTTAATGGAATAGATAATATGTGTTTGCAATCCGGGATACCTAGGGTTATCCCCTAACAGGGTAACCGCTTTTCTTATTGCCTTATCATCTCTTCTATTACCAGGATTACCTTTCAGTTTTTTCAGCACCTTTTTGGCAGTGGAGGTTATTTTTAATCTGAAATTCATTATTCTTCCAAAAATTCATCAAGACTCTCTATTGTTTCTGTTTTACCCTCTTTTGCTTCCTGTAAACCTTTTCTAATCTGATCTATCAATTCCGGTTTTTCATATATCCAGGCTTCCCTACTGGGAATGGCAGTTAAAGGTCTCAACAAAATATCCCCATCCTGTCCAATAAAAACTTGAAATTGATTAATCCTGTTTTGGCCTGATATTTTTTTAATAATCTTTTCACTTATAGTAATCCTATTTTTAGAATCTATAAATTTAACATCAAAAGGAATAAATTTTTGATTTTCTTTCTCAATTACCTCTTTTTTGGTCATCTTTTGCACCTCGCAGGTTATTTTTAGTCATCATATCATTATGTGGGTAAATATACAAGTGGGAATATGGGTATCATTAAAATCAACCTCTTTTTATGAAATTGTGAACCCTGACCCCATTGGATTTCCAAAGAGACTTCCCCTGATATGCCAAAATAACACAGCTTCTATCCTTTATCTGTAAGCTTGTTAGTATTTTTTGGCTTGATAAAAGGAATAAACATCGGAACTCTTTTTTGGTATTCTTTATATTCATCACCAAATTTTTTAATCAGTAGCTTCTCTTCCTGGCGGGAAATAAAATAATAGAAAATACATATCACAATCCAGACCAGGAAGACTAAAATGGAATAGCTTAAAATAACGAAACTGAAAAATAAAAGTATCGAACCAAAATACATGGGATGTCTTACGATGTTAAAAACTCCGTTTGTTACTATTCCTACCTCTTTATCGGTTTCCCGAAAAATAATTCGATGAGATATAAAAATAAAATAACCGCCAGGAAGGAAAAATAATAAAAATAAAGGAAAGGTAAATACCTCGGATAGCGTTCCAATTATCTTATTTGAAAATTTAAACGTGAAGATATCAAGAATCATTACCAAAACAAAAATTACAAAAAGAATAAGCTGCCCTATGTCTGTAATGGCATGTTCACCAGGAAGGTTGTGATGTTTGTGGGAATGAGAAAGATTCATCTTTACAATTCCTTTCAAATCTTTTTTAATATTCTGTTCTAATACAATTTTCAACATTCGAGGGAATAATTACAGTTTTTCCCTATTAAAAATATTTTTGTTTAACACATAAGCTTATTTATCTTCAAACCAAAATGATCCATACGGTCTTTAAACTCCTCAATTTTCCCGGTTAAATCTAGCATGAAAAAAAGCTTCTGTATCACAGCAAGTTATGTCAAATGTGAAGACCTGACCCCTATGAACCTACTGATTTTCTACGGTTACGGGCTAGGGCTATTTGGCAAAATGGGTGAGGCGATGGGTATCGGCCTGACCATCTTTATTTACCTGCTCCAGATTCCTTTCAGCCATTGGTGGATGAAACGCTTCAAGTATGGCCCGGCTGAATGGCTGTGGCGTTCGCTGACCTATGGCAAGCCCCAGCCGATGAAACGTCTGGGATAATTGGAATAGGAAAATCTTGGGAGCAGGTCTTGAATTATAAGTTTTAAAACAGATTATAAGTAATGTAGAGCATGTTTCTTCTGTTTGCCGAAAACTTGTCTTGTTATTAAGGGATTGCTATTATTTATTAAATGCCTCTGACCTCCTTTTTTCTCCTTTGAGCGTGGTATACATAAATTGTTTAGAGGATATAAAATAATTCATGAATGAGGATGGTTCCAATTATGGATGTCAATCTAATTGCCCCTTGTGGAATGAACTGCAGTTTATGTATTGCCTATCAGTTTATGAAAAGTGATTTAAACAAACAGGGATTCCACAGGAAATATTGTCCTGGCTGTATTCCAAGAGGAGAAAACTGTACTCACATGGGGCATCAATGTGAATTACTTGGGAAGGGAAGTATCCGATTTTGTTATGAGTGTGAAGCTTTTCCCTGCAAAAGGTTAAAATCATTGGATAAGCGCTATCGCACAAAATATCACCTGAGTATGATAGAAAATCTAACATTCATAAGAGACCATGGCAGAGAGAATTTTCTAGAAAAAGAAGAGAAAAAGTGGAAGTGCCCAGATTGTGGGGAAATGATCTGCTGTCATAATGGACTGTGCCTGAATTGCAACCTTGATAAGCTGCGCCAGAATAAGAAGTATCGCTGGGAAGAAAGAAAAGACAATGGGCTATAATCGAAAAATAACACTCAACTCTAGAATAATCTGATCAACCAGGATAATCAAATAACTTTTTGTATGCCAAAATGATAATAGGTAGTTAAATTAAGAAAGGGTTGAATTTTTGGAAATAAATAAAATGAGGTATATCTATGGACATGTGGAAGTTTTTTAATATCACGCATCGGGAGCATATTCTCTGCAATCCGATAAGTCTTGAGAAACTTGAACAGCTTATCACACTTCTGCCTCTGAAACCTGGGGCACGCGTGCTTGATATCGCCACCGGAAAGGGCGAGTTTCTCATCAGACTGGCAGAGCAGTACCGACAAATAATAGGGACAGGAGTTGATTTTTCTCCTTACTGTATTGCTGATGTACACAAGAAGCATCAAGAACGTGTTCCGGATGCCCAACTCCATTTCTTGGAGATGGACGGGGCCAAGTATGTCCCAAATACCTTAGAGAGCTTTGATTTGGTAGCCTGTATCGGTGCGAGTTGGATTTATGGCGGGCATCAAGGGACGTTGAAGGCGCTGCAGAAGATGGCAGCCCCAGAAAGTTGGATCGTTGTAGGAGAGCCGTACTGGCGGCATGAACCGGAAAAAGAGTATTTAGAAGCGATCGGAGTGACAAGAAACGACTTCGGAACACATTATCAGAATATAGAGGTCGGGCGAGAGCACGGATTGGAGGCGGTCTACACACTCGTAAGCAACCAGGATGACTGGGATAGATATGAAGGGTTACAGTGGTATGCTGCGGAAACCTGGGCGAGTGATCATCGGGATGATCCAGATGTGGAGACCGTACTGAAGCGAGTGCGTGAGAGTAAGACAGCATATCTGAGGTGGGGACGAGAAACGATGGGGTGGGCTATTTATGTGTTCAAGAAAGGGGGACATAGCACAGTTTCAGTTGGCTAACGCTCCTTTTTAAGCATGCCCATAATGGCATAGGGGTCTACAATTGAAAAATAACACCGCAGCTAACTTGATAATAAAATAATCTAATCCATCAGGATAATCAAAAAACTTTCTTTATGCCAGAATAAGAACATATGGCCGAAGGAACATTGGTAGCTTGAGAGGTTTTTCCAAAAGACAATTAATTGTCTTAGGTGACTCAACCTGAACTGCTATTGACTTATGTTTCATTGTAATATATAATTTCAGCAAACGCTGAAACTATAACATTGAGTGAAACAATGATTACAGAAAAAGAGATAATTAACAAACTAAAACTAATTGTGCAAAATTTATTTGAATCTACAGGTTTATTAGAAGTAAACAATATAAGTTTAGATGTTAGAAATGTATTGCCTGATAAAGAGATTCAAGCTGATATGGTTGCAGTGGTAAAAATCCCTAAAAGCAAAATTGATTATACTATTGTATTTGAAGTAAAGTCAACAGGACAACCGCGCTATACGAGAATGGCAGTAAATCAACTAAAAAATATTGTTAGTAACAGAAAGAATTATTATGGTGTATTTGCCGCTACCTTTATTTCTGAAGAATCAAAACAAATTTGTCGTGAAAATAATATCGGTTTCATAGATATGGCAGGGAACTGTTTGTTTAAATTTGACAATATTTATATAAATATTGAAGGACGACCAAATCTTTATCCGAACACCAGGCCATTAAAGACAATCTTTTCCACTAAATCTACGCGTGTGTTAAGAGTCCTTTTATGTAATCCTAAAAAAGAATGGTATGTTAAGGAACTGGCAAAAGAGTCAAATATAAGCATTGGACAGACCTTCAATATTAAAAAAAGACTATTAGAATTAGAGTTTATTGCAGAAGTGGAATATGGAAAGAGAGCTAAAATAAAGCTATTAAATCCTGAATTATTATTAATGGAATGGTCAAGAAATTACGACTACCAAAATAATAAGGTAAGAAACTTTTATTCATTGGATAATGTAGGGATTTTGGAGAAAAGATTTGTTGAATATTTTAAAGAAAAAAATATACCCTATGGATTTACGCTTACCTCAGGTGCTTCAAGGGTAGCACCATTTTTAAGATATAGGAGAATATTTTCTTATATAAAAGATGATATTGGTAGTATAGCTAAAGATCTGAATTTAAAGGAAGTGCCTACGGGGGGTAATATTTCTTTATTAGAACCTTATGATGAGGGTGTATTTTATGGGTTACAGGATATTAATGGCACTATGGTTGTATCTGATATTCAACTATATCTAGACCTCCAAAGCTATAAGGAAAGAGGAGAAGAAGCAGCCAAGTTTCTTCTCGATCAGAAATTGAGGGGACGATGGTAACAAGACACGATTATGGTAAAAGTGAAGTAAATGCTTGTCTGTCAGTGCTTGTAGAGCTAATGACAATTTTAGGAGAATTCCGTGATTCCATCGTATTGGTAGGTGGATGGATTCCCTATTTTCTCTTAGAAAATAATAGGAATGAACATGTGGGAAGCCTTGATATTGATATTGCACTTGATTTCCAAAAAATTTCTAATAGAAGCTATAGAACAATTTTGCAACTATTGGAAAAAAGAGGATATCAAAAAGGAGATCAACAACCATTTATTTATTATAGGAAATTCAAAAATGAAGAAGATAGAGATGTAATTATAGAGATTGATTTATTAGCCGGAGAGTATGGCGGAGCTGGTAAAAATCACCGAACTCAGTTAATTCAAGATGTACGAGCAAGAAAAGTGAGAGGATGTGATCTAGTTTTTGAACAATATCGTTCTTTAAAAATTTCGGCAACGATGCCTGATGGTTCTATAAATGAAGTCACTGTTAAGATTGCTGATATTATACCATTTCTGGTAATGAAAGGAATGTCTATTTGGGAACGTTATAAGGAGAAAGATGCTTATGACATTTACTTTACTATTTTAAATTATACCGGAGGCATTCCAGAATTAGTGAAAATATTTAGACCTGTCAAATCTAATATACTTGTAAAAGAAGGTCTTAGTAAAATTAAGGCAAAGTTCAAAAATATAAATTCTGTAGGCCCTGAATGGATAATAACTTTTCAAGATAGTGGTGATGAAGAAGAAAAGAATATAATTAGAAGGGATGCTTATGAAAGAATAAATGCTTTTCTTGATAGGTTGGGAATAGAAGAATATATCTGATACAAAGGGCAGTTGGACTATATGATCAGAGGAGGAAAATACAATGGGGTCTATAATTGAAAAATAACACTAAGCTACAGGATATCTGATCAATCAGGATGGTCAAAAAACTTTCTTTATGCCAGAATAAGAATATATGGCCAGAGGAACATTTGTGGCTTAATAGATCTGTCCGGGATAATTGCCTTATATGAGTTGATCGCCATGAGCTGTTGTATTGAATGATAAAAATTGTCAATAATAAAGATTTGACCCCTTATTCCCCCTTATTCTTTCATTCTGGTTCCGGAACCCAAAGTACTTTTATTAGATGAGCCAGCTAATAATCTTGATTTAAAAAACAAGATGGAAGTAATGAAAATTATCCGGGATATTTCCAGAACTAGAAATATCTCTTCTATCGTTGTTATGCATGATTTAAATCTGACCTTGAGATTTTCCGACAAGTTTATTATGTTAAAAGACGGAAAGATCTTTTCGGAAGGGGATAGTAAAGTAATTAATCCCAGGAATATTCGGGAAGTTTATGATGTGAATGCTTCTGTGGATCACTATAACGGAATACCTATTGTTGTTTTGGTGTAAAATAAATAAACATTGTGTTTCATTTTATTTTATGCTAAAGTAATGAAAAT
Source organism: uncultured Atribacterota bacterium (assembly GCA_964428905.1). Classification (GTDB taxonomy): domain Bacteria; phylum Atribacterota; class Phoenicimicrobiia; order Phoenicimicrobiales; family Stramentimicrobiaceae; genus CAYSAA01. The sequence goes on along the minus strand of CAYSAA010000243.1, from coordinate 10,141 downwards.
TAAATATCGTTTTTAGCATTCATGGTTCAGAAGTGATTAAAAAGGAAAACGGTGCAAAGCCGTTGCTGTAGTCGCATCTGTAATCAGCATAACCCGGCATCATTCACTGCCCAGTAGGTGGGAAGGATGATACGAATAAGGGGCTGAAAGCCAGAAGACTTGCCATGATTGTCTGCTTAGATGACCTCCGACATAGAGGGAGAGCAGGGATATACCAATCTTTGGTAATTTCTTTGAGCTGCCTTCTTTAAAGAGAGGCAGCTTTTTATTTTAACAATTATAAAGGAGGATTTGTAGAAGTAAATTTTACGGAGGAGGTAAATCTAATAATATTGATCATTAAACAGTGATAGGAGAGACCGAATAATATGTTTGAAAAAATAGTAAAACGAAATAGCAAAATCGTTAATTTTAATACTGAAAAGATTACCAATGCAATTGCTAGAGCAGGTAAGGTTACAGGAGAATTTGATGATAAAGTTGCGCGAAAACTCAGTTTTATAGTACTAGATTTAGCCCAGAGAAAAATGAAGGATAACATCCCTACTGTTGAGCAAATCCAGGATATCGTAGAGGATATATTAATAAACTCTCCGTATCGTAAAACTGCTAAAGCTTATATTGTTTATAGAGATCAGCATGCAAAAATAAGAGAAATCGTATCTCAATCCAATTCTGAATTAGTGGATCAATACCTAAAACAAATTGATTGGCAAGTTAATGAAAATAGCAATATGTCCTTCTCTTTGCAAGGCCTTAACAATTACATTTCATCCGGGATAAGTAAAATTTATTGGTTAAACAGAATCTATCCTGAAAAAATAAGAGCAGCCCACCTAAGCGGAGATTTCCATATCCATGATCTAGGGGTTTTATCCGTATATTGTGTTGGTTGGGATTTGCTTGATTTGTTAATGCAAGGTTTTACGGGTGCTTCGGGGAAAGTGGAAAGCAAACCTGCAAAACACTTCCGAAGTGCCTTAGGACAAATTGTTAATTTCTTCTATACGTTACAAGGAGAGGCTGCAGGGGCTCAAGCTTTTTCTAATTTTGACACCTTGCTGGCTCCTTTTATCAGATATGATGGATTGTCATATGAAGAGATTAAACAAGCCCTACAGGAAGCAGTTTTTAATATTAATGTGCCGACTAGAGTGGGTTTTCAAACTCCCTTTACCAATATCACTTTGGATTTAAATCCACCTGCGCATTTGATCAAGCAACCCATAGTTATTGGTGGAAAACTTCAGAAAGAAGTGTATGGTGATTTTCAAGAGGAGATGAATCTCTTTAACAAGGCTTTTTTGGAAATCATGTTTGAGGGAGATGCCAAAGGGAGAGTTTTTACTTTTCCTATTCCTACCTATAATATAACGAAGGAATTTAGCTGGGATAATAAAGATTTGGCATGGTTATGGAAGGTTACCGCAAAGTATGGAATTCCCTATTTTTCTAATTTTGTCAATTCCGATATGAAACCAGAGGATGCAAGATCCATGTGCTGTAGATTAAGACTTGACACCAGAAAATTGGAGAAAAGAGGGGGAGGTCTTTTTGGGGCAAATCCTTTAACAGGAAGCCTTGGTGTAGTAACAATCAATATGCCGAGGTTGGGTTATTTAGCAAAAGATGAAAATGATTTTTTTGAAAGGCTAGAAGAAACTATGTATCTAGCAAAAAATAGTCTTGATATTAAAAGAAAGGTCTTAGAAAAATTCACTGAGGAAGGATTGTATCCCTATACGAGATATTATTTGAGAGATATCAAAAAAAGGTTTGGAGAATATTGGAAGAACCACTTCTCTACTATAGGGTTAATTGGAATGAATGAAGCATGTTTGAATTTCTTAGGTGTAGCTATAGGTGATAAAAAGGGGAGAGGTTTTTCAATAAAAATATTAGGTTTTATGAGGGACAAGCTTATTGAATTTCAAAAAGAAACAAAAAACAACTACAATTTAGAAGCAACTCCTGCCGAGGGAACATCTTATAGACTGACAATGATCGATAAGAAGAAATATCCAGATATCATTTGTGCCAATGAGGAGGAGTATAAAAAAGGGGCAGAACCTTACTACACAAATTCTACCCAGTTGCCTGTAAACTATACCAATGATGTATTTGAATCATTGGACCTTCAGGATGAGTTACAAACAAAATATACTGGCGGCACAGTACTTCACCTATTTGCGGGAGAGAAAATTGACAATCCCGACGCTGCAAAGATTTTGGTAAAAAAAATATGTGAAAATTATCGTTTGCCTTATTTTACAATTACTCCAACCTTTAGTATATGCCCTACCCACGGATATTTGTCTGGAGAGAATAATACCTGTCCAAAATGCGGAGCAGAATGTGAAGTTTATTCACGAGTTGTTGGGTACTTAAGGCCGATTAAGCAATGGAATAAGGGAAAGAGAGAAGAATATAAACAGAGGAAAAACTTTAATATAAATGTATAGGAGATCATATGGGCATAAAATCAGACAGTTGGATTAGAAGTATGGCAAAAAATTATGAAATGATAGAGCCGTTTTGTCCGCATTTGATCACCAAGGGGAAAATTTCTTACGGTCTATCTTCTTATGGCTACGACATAAGGATTGATAATCAATTTAAGGTTTTCACCAATATTGATAGCACGATTGTTGATCCTAAGAATTTTGATCCGAAATCTTTTCGAGATATTCATTCCGAGGCTTGTATTATTCCGCCAAACTCTTTTATTTTAGGTAAAACAGTAGAATATTTTAAAATTCCCAGAAATGTGATTTCACTGTGTATTGGTAAATCTACTTATGCCCGCTGTGGAATTATTGTCAATGTTACTCCCCTGGAACCGGAATGGGAGGGTTATCTGACTTTAGAAATCTCAAATACAACACCACTCCCGGCAAAAATATACGCTGGAGAGGGTATTGCTCAGCTTTTATTTTTTAAAGCAGATGAAGAGTGCAAGGTTTCCTATGTTGATCGTCAAGGTAAATATAACTATCAAGATAAATTAACGCTACCTCGAGTAGATTAATGCGTAGAGGTTTATTATGTTAATTGGGGGTTTTCAAAAATTTTCATTAATAGACTATCCTGGAAAAGTTTCTGCCATTATCTTTACACAAGGCTGTAATTTTAGATGTCCTTATTGTCATAATCCAGAACTGGTAGAACCAAAATTGTTCCAGAAACCATGTGAGGAAGAGATTATTTTTTCATTTTTAGAAGTAAGGAGAGGTAAATTGGACGGAATAGTGATTACTGGCGGGGAGCCAACACTGCAAAAGGATTTGCCAGAATTCATAAGAAAAATAAAGAGTGCTGGGTTTTTGGTGAAATTAGACTCGAATGGAACGCATCCAGGAATGTTAAAATTTTTAATAGAGAAAGAATTGGTCGATTATATTGCTATGGATATTAAGGCTCCGCTGGAAAAATATAAAAAAGTTGTTAATAGAAGAATTAACCCCAATCTAATAAAAGAAAGTATAGACACAATTATGAATAGTGGACTAAATTATGAATTTAGAACAACATTTGCAAAAGGAATGCTTACAGAGGCTGAAGTAATTTCCATAGCTAAACTTATCAAAGGAGCAAAATTATATGTATTACAGAAAATGATTGATCGAGGTAAAACATTAAATCCTATTTTCATGAAGTCTATACACAGTTATTCGGATGAAGAAGTATATCTTTTAAAACAAGAAGTGTTAAATTATGTTATGCAATGTATCATCCGGTAAGTAAACATCCCAATATTGTTACAAATAAATTTTTTAATGTTGGCTCTCTGAAAAAATTATTTTTTATCCTATTTTCCAGATATCCAGTTACTGGGTTAAAATAGTTTAAATAGAAATAATACCATCATTAAACGAAATATTCCAGGCAAATGCAGAAAAAGAAAAAAAAGATATACCAGGCTAGCCAGGAATCCGGTTATGCCCTGAAAGAGATTGCCGAATGCCTTGGTCTGCATGATACGACAGTCAGTAAGATAATAAAAAGAGTTGAAAATAAAGAAAACTGATAATTCAAGATCTGACCAAGGCAATTCCTTATGGTTTTAAATCGGAGTAATATTATGATTGAATTTAAGTTTCCAATCGGTTATCATCAATTTCACAGAAAGCAGCTTTTTAATTTCCAAATGAATCGATGGTATTCACTGGGTTACACGAGATCAGTAGATATGGAAGCGGCAGGAAAGAAAATCAAAACTTTTAATGATTGGAAACGGGAAATGCTCCTATTGGCTGAAAAGGCAGTTTCCGAAAATCTGTTTGACGCGCAATGACAGAGAAGGTGCGGAGCAACAGATTTGCTATGAATCATTTTATTCCTTTTATAAAATCAGTGGGGCAGGCTGCCTTTTTGTGCAAGTGAAGGTAAAGCAGAAGAGGTTCTCGATTAAGACCAAGGCTATGCCCTTAGCGCATGATATCTGGAGGCTCTTGCGTTTGAAACCACCCAAGAACGTCACACCAGTGGAGGAGATGGAGGTATAAATCAAAAAGGAACAACTGTAGTGGCAAAATACACCTAACCTGTGTTAAAAATCCTTATTTTACAGGGGTTTTGGGAAATAAAGTGTCAAAGTCAGGTCTCCTTTTGATTCAAGTTCTTCCTTTGCTAAGTTTTCGGTATCTTGAAACTCTTTCTTTATTTCTTGTATCCTATCTGCTAATCCTTCTTTAGCATAGGTGTCTGTGAGTACCATAGTAAAGAACTGCTTCAATTCTTCCTTATCATCAGGTCCGGGCCTTCGAATTTCTATGTCTTCTTAGATGGTTATCATCAAGCAAGAGCTTGCCTAAATTATTGATGAGATCTATAGTAGAATCAAATAAACAAATTGGTTCAAGTTGGCTCAACATTCCCAATATGAGAAGCAAAAAGGTGAGCAGAATAAAAGGGCATTTAAGGAAATAGTTAATTTCGGTGAAGTTCCAGGTCTGCTGGCTTATGTTGACGGTCAACCTGTTGCCTGGTGTTCAGTTGCCCCAAGAGAAAAATATTCAGTTCTAGAACGATCCATGTTGCTGAAAAGGGTTGAGAAAGAACCGGTTTGGTCTATCGTTAGAACAATCTGTTCAATTATGATATTCAAATCGTTATCTTTGTAATAGAATAAGAACATATACTTGTTACACGCTTTACCGGAGATGGTGGTTACAGCAGTTTAGAATATGCCGATATTACATTAATGGGAATCAATAAAGATTCCACCAGTAGACTCAATAATTTTTTCTTGCAAAAACAGGATTTTCCCAAACTTTTATCGAATATAAAAAATAAGATGCAGGATAGGTATCTTCCCTGTTTACATTCATTTATACTGAGGTTATTACAATTCAACAGTAAAAAATGTAAAGGCGATAACATGAAATATAAGCATATCCGGGCAATATCAATGAGCCTTATTCCGTTAGGTGCTTTTCTACTCGCCCTATTAATTGGGACAATTGTGATTGCTTTTCTCGGAGTAAATCCTTTGGTTGCTTACCAGGCTTTGCTCGAGGGAGCTTTTGGGAGTACCAATGCTATCGCGGATACGGTGGTTAAGGCAACCCCCCTGCTTTTTGTAGGCCTGGGAATCTGCATTGCCTTTCGTGCCGGCGTACTGAATATCGGTGGGGAGGGACAACTGGTAGTCGGGGCTCTTTCTGCAACCATAGTTTGCCTTAACTTTCCCAATTTACCGGGATGGATAATAATGGTACTTGCTTTATTTGTTGGTCTCCTTTGTGGAGCAATATGGGCAGGAATTGCTGGATTTCTTAAAGCTTATTTTAAAGTAAACGAAATTCTGAGCACTATCATGATGAATTATATTGCAGCCTATGGGATGAATTATCTCCTACGCGGACCAATCATGGACCCACTTCAGATAGAACTTGGTTCCTTTATTCCTCAAACTACGCGTTTACCTCATCCAGTTGATCTTCCTCGTCTTGTTCCTACCCGCCTGCATTTTGGTACAATAGTAGCAGTTATTTTTGCTATCCTGGTATATATCTTTCTTTGGAGGACAACCATAGGTTTTCGAATCCGTATGATTGGACAAAATATTCAGGCTTCTCTATCTTCTGGAATTAATGTACAAAAATATATGGTCCTTGCTTTTGTCTTGAGCGGTGCGTTAGTGGGATTAGGTGGAGCCATTGAAGTGTTAGGAGTTCATCACCGGCTTTTTACCGATGGTTCGGTATCAGGTTTTACCGGTAGTGCGGGCTTTAACGGGATTGTAGCTGCCTTATTTGGCCAACTTCATCCTATCGGAACAATACCGGCCTCATTGTTATTGGGAGCATTGCTTACCGGAGCAAATAAGATGCAGAGAGCAGTGCAGATACCTTCTGCTTTGATTGGTGCCTTGAATGGTCTGATTGTACTCTTCGTTGTAGGAAGTGAGTATCTACGGCACAGCCAGGCTCGGCGGATGGAGCGAACTGTAGATCTAAGAAGCAATGCCAAAAATATAATTAACAGTAAAAGGGAGAGCCAATAATGGAAGCTATTATTATCGGGATAGCAAAATCTGCTATTCGTCTTGCAACACCCTACCTCTATGCTTCCATTGGGGAAACAATAGGGCAGTTGAGTGGTGTCCTTAATCTTGGGGTAGACGGTGTGATGCTTATGGGAGCTTTCAGCGCTTTCTATACGGTTCTTAAAACCGGTAATCATTGGCTTGGTTTGTTGGTGGCAATAATAGTTGGAGCGATATTTGGTCTCTTGATAGCTTTTTTTAATGTTACCTTGAAAGCTGAACAGGGGATTAGCGGGATCGGGGTGTATATATTTGGTCTGGGATTAAGCAGTCTTTTATTTAGCACTATGGTAGGAACCGTTCAAACGATAAGCGGATTTCCTCCCATTCCTATACCCTGGTTTTCTGACCTTCCGATTATGGGTGAAATCTTTTTCCATCAAAATATCCTGGTGTATGGTGCATTTGCCCTGATTCCCTTTGCCTGGTTTATATTGAACAAAACCCCTTTAGGACTTAGTATTCGAGCTGTGGGTCAGAACCCGGAAGCAGCCGATTCACTGGGGGTAAATATTGTGCGTATCCGTTATTTTACGGTAACATTAGGTGGGATATTCTCGGGAATTGCCGGCGCATCACTCTCAATTGCGTTGCTTAACGTATTTCAACAAAATTTAACCAATGGGATGGGATTTATTGCGGTGGCCTTGGTATATTTTGGAGCCTGGCGTCCCACCACTGTTCTTGCCGGTGCGCTTCTATTCAGTACTGTCAATGCTATTCAGATATGGATTCAAGTACATGGAATTAATATTCCCTCTGATTTTACCTTGATGATGCCTTATATTGTTACTATTTTGGTGCTAGCAGCTATGGCTAAACGGCGTATACATCCACCTGCGGCTTTAAACAAACCCTTTGACCGCGGGGAATAATAGAAGAGGAGGAGGTGTTAATAAGATAAAAGATTCAGGAAATGAAATGTTTTTTGGATTATAGTATAAAAATTTGGAGGATAAAATGATGAAGATGAAAAGAATGATAAAAATTTTTACTCTCACAAGTATTTTGGTATTATTGTTTGGATTCGGAGCAAGTGCTGAGGCCTTCCGGGTAGCATTTCTTATGCCAAGCACTATTAATGATTTTGCCTGGAGCCAGAGTATGTATGAAGCTCTGCTTACCATTCAAAATGAAATGGGTAAGGAAAATTTTGAGTTTGTTTATTCAGAGAACATGTTTATCGTAGCGGATGCCGCTGCTGCTATTCGAGACTACGCTAGTGAAGGATATGACTTGGTCATTGCCCATGGTTCGCAATATGGCGCCTCTTTATCGGATATCGCCCCTGATTTTCCTGATACGAGTTTTGCCTGGGGTTCTACTGCAAATGTCTTTGCTGATCTTGGAATCACAAATATCTTTGCTTATGAACCTTTTTCTGAACAAGGTGGGTATGTTAATGGTGTCCTGGCAGCAAAACTTTCCAAGAGTAATATTTATGGAGTAATTGGCCCCATTGAGACTGGCGATGCCAAACGTTATACTGAAGGCTTTAAGGAAGGTATAAAATCGGTAAAGCCGGATGCCAAAATAAATGTAACCTGGATTGGCTCATATAGTGATGTTGCTCTTGCATCTGAAGCAGCACAAACTCACATGGATGCTGGAGCTGATGTTCTTACCGGAACATCGCAGATGACAGTGGGAGCCATTGGAGTAGCAAAACAGAGAGGAGCTCTCTGGTTTGGTTATGATGTTGACCAATCTGCCCTTGCCCCACAAAATGTGGTCGCCAGCGTAGATGTTCTCTGGACAATTTCACTCAAACCGATGATTGAAATGATTCAAAAAGGAGAGAGAGGAGGTAAAATCTTTACTCTAAACTTAGCTAACGGTGGTCTTAAAATTGTGGTAAATGACGAGGCACTTGTAGGCAAAACGATTGAGGACATAGTTAAAGGAAACATTGAGGTTAAAGTAGAAGAATAAAGTAAGACTAAGAGTACCTATGTGGAGTCCTGGTTACATTTTAATATGAAAAAAGAACTATCTAAAACAACCAATTTAAGCAAAGTCGAAAAAGTAGAAATGAGGGGAATCGTTAAACAGTTTCCAGGTGTGCTAGCGAATAACCAAGTTAATTTTGATGTACATACCGGAGAGGTTCATACTCTTCTTGGAGAAAACGGAGCCGGAAAAAGTACCCTGATGAAAATCCTTTACGGTATATATCATCAGGACAAAGGTGAAATTTATGTTAATGATAAATTGGTTAACATTCGATCTCCACTGGATGCGATTCGATTGGGAATTGGGATGGTGCACCAGCATTTTATGCTTGTACCAACCCTTACTGTAGCTGAAAATGTAGCTTTAGGGCTTCCTTCTTCGCGAAAATATCTCCTTGATCTTGATGTTGTCTCCAAACGCATTAAAGAAATTGCTAAGGTTCATGGTCTACATGTCGATCCAAAGGTAAAGGTATGGCAACTTTCTGTAGGCGAGCAGCAACGAGTAGAAATAATAAAAATCTTATATCGTGGAGCCTCTCTTCTGATCCTTGATGAACCGACTGCTGTTCTTACTCCGCAAGAGGTGAAAGAACTGTTTCAGGTCTTGCGGAGTATGATAAACAGAGGATACTCAATTATTTTTATCAGTCATAAGCTTCATGAAGTCTTATTATTAAGTGACCGTGTGACCATACTCCGTGATGGTAAGGTTGTAAAATCTCTTCCTGTTGCTGAAGTGACCAAAGAAAAACTGGCACTTCTTATGGTAGGAAGAGAAGTTCTTTTTCAAGTTGAACATCCTTCGGTAGAGCTTGGTAAGGTATCTCTTGCACTGGAAGGAATTTGGGCTAAGGGAGATGAGCACCTTCCTGCTCTACGGGGGATTGATCTTGAAATACACTCCGGTGAAATTCTGGGAATGGCAGGAGTTTCAGGGAATGGCCAGAAAGAACTTGCAGAAGTTATCACCGGTCTGCGGAAATCCATCCAAGGTAAAGTATTTATTAAAAATACTGAGGTTACCAATTGGCCTCCTTCAAAACTTCTGGAGTATGGTCTTTCTTATATTCCCGAGGAACGAATGCGAGATGGTGCAATACAAAAATTTACGGTAGAGGAAAACCTAATTCTTAAAGATCACATACACAAACCTTATGCTGAGGGGATATTTATGGATTTTAAAAACATTGCCCGGGAAAGTGAGCGCTTGATAAGTGATTTTAATATCAGAACTCCTTCCCGCTATACTTCTTTAAAAAGCTTATCTGGTGGAAATATCCAGAAATTAATCCTGGCACGAGAGCTTTCCCGAAAACCCGTAGTTCTGATTGCTTCTCAACCTACCCGCGGCTTAGACGTTAGTGCTACAGAATATGTTCATCGTCAATTGATTGAACAGAGAACAACATTAAGAACAGCCACTCTTCTTATTTCTGATGATCTGGATGAAATTTTAGCACTCTCTGACCGGATTGCGGTTATTTATGAGGGTAAGATAATGGGAGTGGTAAAACGAAACGAAGTTAGTGTTGGAGAGTTGGGCATGATGATGGGAGGAGTGTCTTAGTGCCGGTATCCTGGTGTAAATTTTACACTAACATAAACACCTCAGGCAGGGGATCAGAGTTTATGGGCT
>CAYSAA010000242.1:0-2348 GCA_964428905.1 uncultured Atribacterota bacterium | reverse complement strand
TTAAGGGAATGTCAGTTGCAAATGCAGGGTCTGCCATATATTTTGCCCTATCAGCAAAGGCCATTTTCATTGCTTCAGCCATTACTGAAATATGAGTTGGCCCAAGATAATTCAAACTGGCAACATCAAAATTCTCCATAATATTGAGTATCTGAATCAAATGGGTACCACCTGAACTGGGAGGAGGCATAGAGTAAATCTCATATCCTCGGTAACTTCCAGAAATAGGTTCATGCCTGGCTACCTTGTAATCCTTCAGGTCTTGCAGTGACAAAATACCACCCTGAGCTTGAACGGCATCGACAATTTTCTGCCCCAATTCCCCGCCATAGAGATGTTCAATACCCTTATCAAGTATTTCCTGGTAAGTATTGGCTAAATCTTTCTGCACCAAGATATCTCCGGTTTCCAGAGGCAAGCCTTCTTTCAGGTAAGCGATTGCAAAGGGATCATTCCAGTCTGTCAGTTTTTGATAATTATCATTTATCATCTTGCTGAAGGTTTCAGTAATCTCAAAACCGTTTTCCATGTAGTTCATTGCAGGAGTCATTACATCCTCTAAGGCCATGGTGCCATATTCATCCAAGGCAGTTTTAAGTCCCATCAAAGTACCGGGAACACCACTTGCCTTCCCTCCTAATTGGGTCCATTTTTCTTCTTTGGATTGCTCAGAAGCATACATATCCTTGGTAGAGGCACCCGGAGCACGCTCTCTGTAATCCAAAATCACAATTTCTCCCGTCTCGGCAAAACGGATGACCATAAAACCACCGCCCCCAAGTCCGGAGGCATTCGGTTCAACTGCATTCAAGGCAAAGGCAGTAGCAACAGCTGCATCAATGGCATTACCGCCTTTTTGCAAAATTTCTACCCCTGTTTTGGCAGCTAAGGGATGAGCAGCTGCAACCATTCCGTTAGCAGAAATTTCATCTTGAGGTGTGTGTCGATCCTGGGCAAAAGATACCATGGAAGAAACAAGAATGACTAATAAAACTAGAATAAGTAAACTATTTTTTTTACTGTTCATTTTCATACTTCTCTTCTCCTTGTAAAACTATTAATTAATAAGAAACATACTATTTTTGTTATTCATCACCCCCAAAATATTCAACTATATTACTGCATATTGAATATTATTTCTTACTTTTTATTTTTCAATACGCTTTCTTCAGCTGAAATTTATTTATTAATTAAATTACCATAAAAAGGTATTTAAATCAATGAAATATTCTGCATTATCCAAGACACAATACTATACAATTTTTAGTGGAAAAAGCCTGCAGTTATCTGAATATACCGCTCATTCATAGGGCTGTCAATGGTTTTAATGGACAGGTTAGTACCATATTTCAATGATCAAGGGCTTGAAGCTATTTACGGTCCATTAGAAAGATATGACACAAGATAATACATCACAAATAAACGTACCTTCAATTACCCCTGCCCTGGTGGCTTCCTTTCAAACAGCAGAATTTGTAAAAGTTTTACCAATCAAGGAAAGTCATTAAGAAACAGTTTGCTTTTGCTTAATACAGAAGAATTAGCTATGAATGTGCTGGAAATAAATTAACAAAACTTTCTATCTACTTATTCATCTTTTCTATTTCTTCCTCTACCTCTTTTTCCCCTTCTAAGTAGAATTTTTCTTCATCAGGGGCAAGCTCTTTGAGAAGTCTGAGAAATTCTCCAGCATGAACGCGTTCCTCATCGGCAATATCCTTCAAAACATCCTGGGCTAATTTGTTATCAGTTGATTCAGCTAGTTGCATATAAAGCTGAATCGCTTCATATTCTGCTGCAATCATAAACCTTATGGCACGAATCAATTCTTCCTCCGTTAATTTACGATCTTTTTTTAGTCCAGAAAATGAGTGTCCAAATTCTGGCATGATTTTATCTCCTCTCTCTTGATATAATGATATTTTTCTCGAGATACCGGTTTAAGGCAAACCTCATTGAAAATTATACAATAATTATTTTATTTAGACAAACCAGTAAATCCCTGAGTCTGAGTTGAAAGTTTTTGTATAAAGTCCTCTTTTATACAAAAAATATTGGCAACAAAAATAAAGTGCCCCAGTGTGATGCTGAAGTATTAAAAATATTGAGACTACACGAAGGAAAAAAATATTTGATTTTCAGGTATTAAGGTGGATATAATAATAGCGGAACTTTTAAATATTATTAACCTTTGAAGCCATTAAGGTAGAGGAGCAGTACAAAATAAGTACAGACAATAAAATTTCAATCTTTGGTCTGGAAAGGTTTGTCTGCCGAAGCAGAAAAATATTTCGTTTCTGCTGGGCTTATAGCAAAAAGCTATAAGACTGTCATCTTACTTAAAAGTA
>CAYSAA010000241.1:0-2427 GCA_964428905.1 uncultured Atribacterota bacterium | reverse complement strand
CGTCTAATCTATGTCTTTTCCCAGGATTTTACTGTTATTGGTGGTTCTTTGGGAGAAATGCATGCTAAAAAAATATGCAAGATAATGGATATGGCCATGAAGATGGGAGCCCCGGTTATTGGTATCAACGATTCTGGAGGTGCCCGAATACAAGAGGGTGTTGACTCTCTCAGTGGATATGGTGAAATTTTTTATAGAAATACCATTGCTTCAGGAGTAATTCCTCAAATATCAGTAGTGGTTGGACCTACTGCCGGGGGAGCCGTTTATTCACCTGCCATAATGGATTTTGTTTTCATGGTAAAGAAAATAGGTATTATGCATATAACCGGTCCCAGTGTTATCAAAGCTGTTACTGGTGAAGATGTTTCCTCGGAAAAGCTGGGTGGTGCAATGACCCATAATCAAAAAAGTGGTGTTGCCCATTTTGCAGCCGAGAATGAACAAGAGGTATTTCAATCCGTTCGGAAAATGATTGGTTATATGCCCTCTAATAATATGGAAATCCCCCCTATTTTAGAAACTCAGGACGATCCCAGTCGGATGGCAGAAGAATTGTTGCATATAGTGCCAACTGACCCCAATAAACCATATGAGATGAAAGATGTCATAAAATATATTGTTGATGACGGAGATTTTTTTGAGGTACACGAGCATTATGCCCGCAATATTATTACCGGATTTGCCAGACTTAAAGGTCAGAGTGTAGGCATCATAGCCAACCAGCCAAAAGTACTTGCCGGTTGCCTTGATATTAATGCGTCAGATAAGGCTGCTCGCTTTGTCCGGTTCTGTGATGCTTTTAATATTCCTATATTGACCCTTGTTGATGTACCGGGGTTTTTACCTGGTACCTCTCAGGAATATGGCGGGATCATCAGGCATGGGGCAAAGTTGTTATACGCCTATTCTGAAGCAACCGTTCCCAAGGTAACTGTTGTAACCAGGAAATCATATGGTGGCGCCTATTTGGCTATGTGTGGAAAAGAGTTAAGAGCTGATCAGGTCATAGCCTGGCCAACTGCTGAGCTGGCAGTAATGGGTTCCCAAGGTGCAGCAAATATTATCTTTAGGAAAGAGATTGAACAAGCTGAAGATCCAGAAAAATTCCGTCAACAAAAAATTAATGAATATGCAGAAAGATTTTCTAACCCTTATGAAGCCGCTAAAAGAGGCTATGTGGATATAGTAATTGATCCAAGAGAAACCAGGCCGAGATTAATAACTGCTTTTGAAATGCTATCCACTAAGAGAGATAGTTTACCCGGGAAAAAACATGGAAATCTCCCGGTGTAATTGGTTTTGAAAAAATATAAAATTTGTCAAGTAATCAATATCTTCTAAGTTAAAAGAAGGAGTTTTATATGTATGTAGGAATAGAGGGAGCTATCAAAATAGCGATTACAGTTATGATTCTGGTTTTTATTATTCTGGGTTTACTTGCCTTAATGATGGTCGGGTTGCGAGAGATTGTAAAGCTGACTTCTAAGAAAAAAACTGAAGAAAAAAAAGTTATATTTCCAGAAAAAGTAAAAACAATTACTGAGAAACCAGGAAAAGAGGGAGTACAGAAGACAGATAAGGAATATGACGAGAGATTAATTGCAGTTATTTCCGCTGCTGTATCAACTTTCATGTCAAGACCGATGAAAAAAGTTAAAATTATTAATATCAAAAGATACCTGCCAGTTGGGGCAAGCCCTTGGAGTATATCCGGGAAACAGAGTGTTATGTCCAATAGAATTTCAATAGGTTCTAGAAAAAGAGGAGGATTTTAAGATAATGAAACAACTTAAGATTAGAGTAGATGGCAAAGAGTATATGGTTGAAGTCGAAGAAATAGTGGAAGGAAATGACGTGCAGGTTTCAACCTCACCGGCAGCAAGAAACCAACAAACAACAGCAGAAAGACAACCCAAAAAGCCGGAAGTAAAACAAACAAAAGCAGAGGAAAAGCCTGCTCTTCCCCAAAGCACGGCAGAGGGAGAAGAAATTAATGCACCTATGCCTGGTAAGGTTCTTAAGATTAATGTGTCAGAAGGTGATAGTGTTAATGAAGGTGATACAGTATTAATTCTTGAAGCTATGAAAATGGAAAATGAAATTGTTGCCAATACCAGTGGAAAGGTAAAAAAATTATCCGTTTCAGTCAATGATATGGTTGAAACTGATGATAACCTATTGATTATTGGATAACTTTTGGAAAGGAGAAAACAATGATTTTTATAAAATCGCTATATGCAATTGCCAGGATATCTGGGTTTACCGGTCTTACCCTGGGAAGTCTAATTATGTTGCTGGTAGGCGGTATTCTTCTTTATCTTGCCATTGTGAAAAAGTATGAGCCATTATTACTCTTGCCAATTGCCTTTGGTGCCATTTTAGTAAACCTTCCTTTTACCGGTTTAATGGAAGAAGGAGGATTTT
>CAYSAA010000240.1:0-10602 GCA_964428905.1 uncultured Atribacterota bacterium | reverse complement strand
GGGAAGATATTTATTGCCCGACCCCCTCTCTATAAATTGAGTTATAACAAGAAAAATGATTATCTTTTCACTGATGAAGATCTACATAAAAAAACAAAGGAGTTGAAAGGCAATTATTCCATCCAACGTTATAAAGGGCTTGGGGAAATGAATCCTTCCCAATTATGGGAAACTACTATGAATCCGGAGACCAGGGTAGTAAAAAGAGTTGAATTAGAGGATGTCCTGGAAGCAGATGAGATGTTTACCATACTTATGGGTGGGAAAGTTGAACCCAGAAAAGAATTTATTTATCAGCATAGTGCAGAGGTTGAAGAGCTGGATGTGTAAAAACTATGTTAGATGTTTCTCTGAAAAACGAGTTGGTATATGATGAGTAACGATGAAAGCAAAGAAAATCAGGAAGAAAAAGAAGAAATAGAAGTCTCAATACCCCAGGAAATGCCCACCGATATTACAGGTGAAATTAAGACTGCCTATTTAAATTACGCCATGAGTGTCATTATAGGCAGGGCGATTCCGGATGTCCGTGATGGGTTAAAACCAGTACATAGACGTGTTCTCTATTCTATGTATAAGTTAGGGAATACCCCGGATAGACCACATAAAAAATCAGCCAGGATTGTAGGAGATACTCTTGGTAAATATCATCCCCATGGTGATACGGCGGTCTATGACACGATTGTCAGGATGGCACAGGATTTTTCCATTCGTTATCCACTAGTAGATGGACAGGGTAATTTTGGCTCCATTGATGGAGATTCGGCAGCAGCCATGCGTTATACTGAGGTTAGAATGTCTCCTCTGGCACAAGAATTGCTTGTCGATATCAAAAAAGATACCGTTGATTTTATCCCTAATTTTGATAGTTCTTTGGAGGAGCCGACGGTATTACCGGCACCTGTTCCTCAATTATTAATAAACGGGTCTTCCGGTATCGCGGTAGGTATGGCTACTAATATTCCACCACATAACCTCGGAGAAGTAATGAATGCCTGTGTTATGCTGATTGATAAGCCAGAAGCAGAGATCAAAGAAATTATAACAGTTCTGCCGGGACCTGATTTTCCAACCGGTGCTACTATTTATGGTCTATCGGGAATACAGCAAGCCTATCAGACAGGAAAAGGAATTATTACCCTGAAGGCCAGAATTATTACCGAGAATTTTGAAAAGAAAAATAAAACAGCAACACCAATATTAGTTGTAAAAGAATTACCCTATCAGGTAAATAAAGCCAGTCTCGTGGAGGACATCGCTTCTTTAGTGCAAGAAAAAAAGATAACCGAAATTTCCGCACTAAGAGACGAGTCAGATAGAAATGGAATGCGGATTGTTATTGAATTAAAGAAAAACAGTAATGTAAATGTAGTTTTAAATAAGCTGTATAAACATACCAAATTACAGACCTCTTTTGGTATTAATATGTTAGCCATTGTGGATGGAAAGCCTAAATTACTTAATTTGCGTGAAGCATTAAATTACTTTTTAGCCCATCGCAAGGATGTGGTAGAACGTCGTTCCCGGTACGAGTTAAAACAAGCCAGGGAAAGAGCCCATATTTTGGAAGGACTTAAAATTGCTCTTGCCAATATTGATGAAGTGGTTCAGCTTATTAAAAAATCCAAGGATGTGGAATCAGCTCATCAAGGACTCCGAAAACGCTTTAACCTGAGCGATAAACAAGCTCAGGCAATCCTGGATATGCGTCTACAAAGACTCACTTCACTGGAAATAAAGAAATTAGAAGAAGAATATATGGAGTTAATTAAAAGAATTGCTTATCTGCAGGATATTTTAGAGAACGAAAGAAAACTTATGCTTACCATAAAGGACGAACTGTTGGATTTAAAGAAAAAATATGCAGATAATCGACTTACCCAGATCGTTAAAGAAGAAAAAGAATTTGAAGTGGAAGATTTTATTGCCGAAGAGGATATAGTAATCACTTATACCAAAGACGGATATTTGAAGAGGTTACCCTTAAATACCTACCGGAAACAGAGAAGAGGCGGCAGGGGCATTATTGGGATGGGAGTAAAGAAAGAAGATTTGGTAGACAATCTTTATATTACCACCAATTTGCATGATATTTTATTTTTCTCTAACAAAGGCACAGTTTATCGGAGAAAAGCCTATCAAATTCCGGAAGGAGGAAGAACTTCAAGGGGTATTGCAGTAGTGAATTTATTAGGAACCCAAAAAGATGAACGCATTACTACGGTTATTCCGATTCGTTCAGAAGAGTTTAATAAATCCCGAGAAGAAAACAAATGGTTTCTTTACATGGCAACCAAGCACGGAAAGGTCAAAAAAACGCCTTTAAGTACATTTTCCAACTTGAGAAACAAAGAGATTATTGCTATTTCTTTAAATTCCAGTGATGAATTAATTAGGGTAAGATTGGCAAGTGGTACGGATAATGTTATCCTGAGCACCCGAAAAGGAAAATCAACCTACTTTTCCGGAGAAAACATTCGCTCAATGGGTAGAACTGCCATGGGATGCCGTGGGATGATATTATCAAAAGACGATTACTTGCTTGATATCAGTCTGGTCAACCCTGATTCTGATGAAGACCTGATTTTGATTACCGAAAACGGTTCTGGCAAAAGGACTCCCCTAAAATCTTATCGCTTAGCTAAAGCAAGAGGCTGTAAAGGTGTTAAATCGATACGTTTTAGCCAGGAACGCGGAGAGGTGATATCCGTTAAAGTAGTTAGCGCAAGAGATGAATTGGTTATTATCAGCCAAAAAGGTATTATTATTCGTGTTCCGGTAAAAGAAATCAGCCGCACCGGAAGGAATTCCATGGGAGTAAAAGTCATGAACCTGGATCAGGATGATAAAGTTGCTAGCGTAGCTACCGTCCCCCAATCCCAGGTAATAGATTGATTGCTTATTTTTACTTTGACTGACTAAGTTTTAAAACTGCTGTACAGATCCCTAGAATATTATGTTGAAAACTTTCATATTATTTTTCAACTGTTTAACGAAAGCAAGTAATTTTCTTGACTTTAGACCCAAAAATTTATTACTGCACTTTCTTTCTATTTTTTCATCTACATTATAATTGTTCCAGAAAATGATTGGACTAAACATCTGTATATTTTTCATAAATCTGAATCATAACCAAAAACCCCTATACTTTTAGATTATAGTTTCAGATCATACACTTTTAAACTTTAAATCGTTCAAAAACTGCAAGTTTTAAATTATTAAAATTTCCATCAATTGAAAGGTTGCATTATTTAATAATTTATGTATACTAGTATACAAGTATACAACATTAATTATTTTGAATATAGACTTATAACTTATAAGAAAATATTTTGGAATTTATTAGAGAAAATGTAAGGATCCTCGTTTCCTAGTATAGGATATAGGAAAAATTACAGGCAACAGGATATTTCTAAAGCGGGAAGATTTAACCTTAAATATTATTTAAAAAATACTCTTATTCCTAAGAAGTTTTTTATAATTAAAAAATTTTAATTTTTAAATCATTTAATTTTATTAAGAAATTGAACAAGCATAACACTGGAAGGGAGAAAATTGTATATTAAATGAATACATTTCAAATAGGAAGTATTGCCAATAAACGGAAATACCTTCGTGATCACATCTTTGATGAATTACAGCAAGCCATCTATGGTGGTAAATTGAAATCGGGAGAGAGGTTAACCGAAAAGGGGATAGCCGAAGAATTAGGTGTAAGTAGGACACCGGTTCGAGAAGCTCTTTATAGATTAGCCTCTTCAGGATTAATAAAAATGATTCCGCATCGTGGATTTCTTATTAGTCATTGGTCTTCTAAGGAGATCGAAGATGTTATTGAATTGAGAAGCGCTCTAGAGGTATTTGCAGTAAAACTTGCCGTTCAACGTATTTCGGAAAAGGAAATTGATGAATTCAAAGACCTATTAGATGAAATGAGAAAAGCAGTCTCAAAAAAAGATACGATGAAGGCTTCTTGTCTAAATTCTCTATTTCATGACAAGATTATTCATGCCAGTAAAAATAAAGAACTTTCAGAAGTGATAGAACCGATAAAAAATAAAATTTATCATTTTCGAATTATTTCAATTTCTTCACCGAATAGACTAAAAGAATCTTTTGAAGAACATAAAAAAATTTTAAATGCCATCAGAAATAAAGATAGTAAATTAGCACAAGAATTGATCGCACAACATATAAGAAAAGTAGGTCTGATTATAAAGGAAA
Source organism: uncultured Atribacterota bacterium (assembly GCA_964428905.1). Lineage (GTDB taxonomy): Bacteria > Atribacterota > Phoenicimicrobiia > Phoenicimicrobiales > Stramentimicrobiaceae > CAYSAA01. The sequence continues at coordinate 6,378 of CAYSAA010000240.1, read as the reverse complement.
AAATAAAAGAAAAACAAGAACAGGAAACAATTAAAGCATAAAAGTAATACACATAAACCATAATTAACCATTTAAGAAGAATATTCTTAAGAAATTATAGATTATTAATCTCTTTAGAATTAAAGAAAGTATTATTTTTTGAAAAAGTATGAAAATATGCAGGAGGAGCGATAATGAAAGCTTAATCTATGTATTAAAGAAATATTGGGGGATTGTTTGATAATAATACGAAAAGGAGAGAAAGTATGAGATTAAATAAATATTACTTCTTTTTTATAAGTTTGTTGGTTTTGGTCCTTTTGTTTTCTGGTGTATCTATTTATGGCCAACAAATTTACAAATGGAAAGTTCCAACTGGTTCTGCAACAGGTACATATTACCCAGCGCTTTCCGGTATAGCTATGGTCCTTGGTTTATACACTGATGATATATACGCTACGGCATCAGTGGGAGGTGGCGGTGCTTCGAATGCCAGGAAGGTAGGAACAGGAGAAGCTGCATTTTCACTTACTACATCCAATATCGCATATTATGCAACAAGAGGCGAGCAGATGTTTACGGAAAGTTATCCTGGCATTAGAGCATGGGGTACATTGCATAAATTATATGTCGATTTTTTAGTGAGAGCTAACTCTGATATTAAAAGTTTTGCTGATTTGAAGGGTAAAAAAGTTGCTATAGGAGAACCGGGTAGTGGAGATGCAGTTGCAGCAGAAGATGTTTTAAAAGCTGCTGGTCTTTTGGATTTAGTGATAAAGGTGCAAGTAGGAGACCCCCAAAACATGGATCTTTTGAAACTTGGGCAAGTAGATGCTATTATCCACCATACCTCATCACCGAATCCAAACTTCTATGCATTTTCAACTACTACTCCTATAAGAGCGCTTGATATGCCACAGGATGTTGTTGACAAACTCGTGAATTTGGGATACTTCGATGCCGGAGTCATTAAAGCGGGCACTTATGAAGGTCATGATGAAGATGCTAATGTCGTTGTATTGCCGGTGCTTTTGATTGTTAATGAAGATATTCCAGAAGAAATTGTTTATGAAATGACACAAGTTACATGGACCCACTTTGATGAAGTAATGGAAGTTGCGCCTTATTTAAAGGCGGATGTAGAATTAGAGAATATACTCGGAGGTATTCCTATACCTTTGCATCCTGGTGCATATCAGTATTTCCAAGAAGAGGGATATGAAATATCAGATAGATTGAAACCGTAACTATTAAACGAATCAAACAATCCCCTAATATATAACAAAATTTAAGAAAAAGAATAGTCATCATATATTTATATTAACTTTTCTGTTAAGTAATATTATAAAGGAGTAATAAAAAATGGCAGATAAAAAGAATGGTTTCGTACGTAAAACATTTTTGACTATTTCGCTTACTATTGCTACATATATGATCATATTTACCTTAGGTTTTAGTTCTGTTTTCCTTGAGATTCTTCGAGATATTTCAATATCACTTGATTTTAAAGTCAGATCTGTTATGGGCTTGATAGAAACACTTACCTTTGCGGACGTACAGCATATGGCATTTTTTATAGGTCTGATATCTATACTTGTGTTTATCAAATATCCCATTAGAGGAAAAGGTGAAAAGAAAAGTTTACGAGAGAAAGTGCCATTTTACGATTGGATTCTGTGTATTGCAATTCTCATTCCATTTTTCTATACCTTTTTTGTCTATGACTCACTTGCCTTGAGGCAGGGTATTGTCTACCCAATTGATATCGTATTTGGTTTGATTGCAATTATCCTTACCATTGAAGCTGCCAGGAGGATACTCGGTCTGCCTTTGGTTCTCTTAACTATTGGTTTTCTAATTTATGGTGTTTATAATTCAAATTATGATATCAAAAATTTTGTGGGGATGATGTATCTTTATAATTTAGGTCTATGGGGTACACCTGTTTGGGTTGCTACTTTTTACATCTATTTCTTTATGTTTTTTGCGAGTGTTTTAAAACAAATTGGATTGGGAGAATATTTTATTAATGCCGCAATAAGTTTGGCAGGATCAAAAAAAGGTGGTCCTGCAAAAGTTGCTGTTTTTTCGAGTGCTGCTTTAGGTATGATGACTGGTTCCTCTACTGGCAATGTTCTGACAACCGGTGCATTTACCATACCTCTAATGAAGAAAACTGGCTATTCTGCAGAAACGGCTGGAGCTATTGAATCAGCAGCTTCTACAGGAGGCCAAATCATGCCACCCGTTTTAGGCTCGGCAAGTTTTATTATGGCTGTCTATCTAAGCATGAAATATATTGATATATCCATTGCGGCCATTTTACCTGCCTTGCTCTATTTTTTTGGAGTCTATATTTTTGTTGATATGGAAGCTAATAAAGCTGGCTTAGAAGGTCTTCCTTCTGATAAACTTCCACCAAAGATAGAAATTATCAAAAAGGGTTATTATATTTTGCCTATTATGGTCCTTATCTGGGTCCTTGCCCGTGGATTTTCTCCACAATATGGTGCCATGTCTGCCTTAGGTTTAGCGATGCTCATAGAATGGATAACATATAAAGATAATCCTAATCTTCATAAAGTTATATTTCTAACACTCGTTGTGGGTGCAACAATCATTCTATTGCTATTGGGATTTGAATGGCAAAATCTTCCACCGTTTATTGCAGTTATTGCTGTCTTCCTTAGTATATTTTATGGCTTTTTTGTCAAAAAGGTTAAAAAAATGTCTCAAATCGTTGTCTCTTCCATGGAAGATAGTATATCAAAATCATTGGGTGTTGTTATGGCCTGTGTTATGGCAGGGCTTATTGAAGGTGTTCTTCTTTACACAGGTCTAACTATCAGGATAAGTAGTATATTTATAAAATTATCAGGTGGGAATCTTTTAATTCTTCTAATTCTTTCTATGGTCATTGCGATTATCTTGGGTATGGGAATGCCTACCCCTGCTGTTTATGTTATTACTGTTATTACGCTTGCTCCCGCAATTGTCAAGCTTGGTGTTCCTGAACTTGCTGCTCATTTTTTTCTTTTCTTTTTTGGTATTTTAGGCCCACTTACACCGCCGGTTGCAGTTACTTCTTATGCTGCTGCTGCACTTTCTGGAGGAGATTTTTGGAAAACTGGTATACAGGCGTTTCGAGCAGCCATTGTCGCCCTTATTGTTCCATTTGCCTTTGTGTATAGACCTGAACTTTTAATTATACCTATTGAAACTTGGGATTCAATATCCGTTTTGAAGCTTGGTTTTTATTTTGTCATGGCCTTGATTGGTGTATACTTCACTGTTGTTGCTTTAGGTAATTATCTTAGAGGGAAACTCCCTGCCTATGAGCGATTAATTGTTTTTGCTGGTGCAAGTTTTGCTATTTTATCAATCATAATAAATCCCTGGCTTTCTATTATTGCCTTATTTATTGTAGGTTTTGAAATAATTGCATCCAAGAAAAGAGCAAGTCTTCTTTTAATCAATTAGATGGAAGAAAGCCATTGTGAACAATTTTTATTTAAAATAAATTTTTTTATATAGACTGTTAAAGATTAAAAGTGTATTGAGGAGGTAAAAATATGAGCTTAGGTGTATTCCAAAAGATTATTAAAAGTCATTTAATCGAAGGAGAAATGATTGCCGGGAAAAGTATAGGGATTAAAATCGATCAAACACTTACGCAGGATACTACCGGAACGATGGTATACCTGGAACTTGCAGCCCTTGGGATTCCTCAAGTAAAAACAGAATTATCCGTCAGTTATGTGGATCATAATTTGTTACAGAATGGCTATAAAAACGCTGATGATCATAGGTTTATTCAGTATTCTGCCTCTAAATTTGGTGCATACTTTTCACGTCCCGGTAATGGAATATGCCATCAATTACATTTAGAAAGATTTTCAATACCTGGTAAAACACTTTTGGGTTCTGATAGTCATACTCCCACATGTGGCGGTATTGGCATGGTAGCTATTGGAGCAGGAGGGCTCGATGTAGCTTTGGCAATGGCCGGAAATCTTTTCTACATGAAGATGCCCCAAGTGGTCAATGTCATTCTTACGGGCAAACTAAACCCTTTCGTTTCTGCTAAAGATATAATTCTTTTTTTATTAAAAAAATTAAGTGTCAAAGGCGGGATTAATAAGGTATTCGAATTTACCGGAAATGGTCTTCGTTCCCTGAGTGTTTCTGAAAGAGCAACCATCACCAATATGGGCGCGGAGTTGGGTGCTACTACTTCTATTTTCCCAAGTGACAATATGACATACGAATTCATGAAATTGCAAAAAAGAGAAAGTGATTGGGTTGAAATCGTTGCTGATAAAGATACAATTTATGATCAAAGTATAGAGATCATATTGGATTCTTTAGAACCAATGGTTGCACAGCCTCATTCTCCGGATAATGTCGTGAAAATTAGAGATATTTCTGGTACTAAAGTAGATCAAGTAGCTATTGGTAGTTGCACAAATTCCTCTTTGAAAGATTTAATGGAGGTTGCCCAGATGTTAAAAGGTAGAAAAATTCACCCCGAGGTAAGTGTAGCATTAAATCCTGGTTCGCGACAGGTTGTACGTGAATTAGTACGAAGGGGAGCTTTTGACTGGTTACTTTCCGCTGGTGTAAGAATATTAGAAATGGGATGTGGCCCTTGTATTGGTATCGGATTTTCACCGTGTTCGAAAGGAGTAAGCCTGAGGACTTTTAATCGGAATTTCCCCGGCAGAAGTGGAACAGAAGATGCTAAAGTATATTTGGTTAGCCCAGAAAGTGCGGTGGCTGCTGCGATAACTGGTAAAATTACTGATCCACGTGATCTTGGGATTGAATATCCAAAAATTGATAGTAATAAGCCATTTCTAATAGATGACTCAATGATTATTCCACCATCAAAGCATCCAGAAGAAGTCGACATTGTAAAAGGACCAAATATTGTTTCAATTCCATTGAAGTCTTCTTTAAAGAATTTTATTCAAGTAAAAGTACAATTGAAACTGGATAATAATGTCAGTACTGATGATATCTTGCCAGCAGGAACAGAAATTATGTCCTTAAGGTCTAATTTACCCAAAATTTCTGAATATACTTTCCACCATGTTGATTCTGATTTCTATCAAAGAATGAAAAAAGAGAAAGATGGCATTATTGTTGGAGGTAAGAATTATGGACAGGGCTCTAGCAGAGAGCATGCTGCCCTTGCTGTAATGTATTTAGGAATTCAAGCAATTATAACAAAGTCGTTTGCTCGGATACATCGTGGTAATTTAATTAATTGTGGCATTTTGCCTCTTGTATTCAGGGATGAGAAAGATTTTGATAGGATAGAGCAAGGTGATGTATTATCATTTGGAACAAATCATTTACAATCGCCTAATATTCAAGTAAAAAATATAACCAAGAATTTTGTTTTTGAAGTTATCCATGACCTTAATGAAAGAGAAAAGACAATTATTAAGGCTGGGGGGATATTGCCTTATTACCGAAGCAAAAAATTAGATTAAGGGAGAAAATATTTATTATGTTAGAAAAAATCATAGTTCCTTTTATTGAAGGTGATGGTGTTGGACCGGACATTTGGCGAGCATCTCAGATGGTATTTGATAGGGCAATTCAAAAAATATATCAAGGGGGAAGGGAAATAGAATGGAAAGAGATATATGCTGGTGAGAAGTGTTACAAAAAATTCGGACAATGGATTATTGATGAGACATATGAGGAAATAAAAAAACATGGGTTTGCGATTAAAGGACCTCTTGCTACACCCATAGGGGGTGGGTATAGAAGTCTTAATGTAACACTAAGACAAAAACTTGATTTATATGCTTGTGTAAGACCTATCAGACATTTTTCTGGTGTCCCCGCCCCTGTAAAGCATCCTGAATACGTTGATGTAGCCATATTTAGAGAAAATACTGATGATATCTATTTGGGTATTGAATGGGAAGCCTATTCTCAGGAAACTAAAAAGTTAGTAGATTTTATTAAAAAAGAGTTTAATGTTAAGATTGATAAGGACGCCGCAATAGGTATTAAGCCTATGAGTGAGTCTAAAAGCAAAAGATTAGTTAGAAAAGCAATAGAATATGCTATTAAATATAATAAACCAAGTGTTACCCTGGTTCATAAAGGAAATATAATGAAATACACCGAAGGAGCATTTAAAAATTGGGGTTATGAAATAGCACAAGAAGAATTTAGTGACAACATTATTACTGAAGATGAATTGAAGACGAAATGTCGTGGTAAAGTACCAGAGAAGAAGATTGTCATAAAGGACAGAATCACTGATGCGATGTTCCAACAGATCTTACTTCGACCAAGAGAATATAGTGTTATTGCTACAACAAATTTAAATGGTGATTATTTGTCAGATGCCATTTTAGCTCAAGTAGGAGGATTAGG
>CAYSAA010000239.1:0-28962 GCA_964428905.1 uncultured Atribacterota bacterium | reverse complement strand
CTATCTCATCGAGGAGAGATAAGAGGGAGGTAAAAAGAAAGCTTGTTATTTATTTAGAGCAATCGATGGGCTTAGCGCTTATTGGTTGTTTTTTTATTTATAAATACTTTGTTTGCCCTTAAGGAGGAGATGAATGGATAGAGTTTCTATTCAGAAGACAGTTAAACGAAAAGGGTTTGATTTAGATAAAAATGGTAAATTAATGTTTGAAGGAGTTGGACTTGAAGACATTGCTCGAGAATATAATACCCCCTGTTATATTTATTCGGAGCAAATAATTAGAGAAAATTGCCAGGAATATACCAAAACTTTTGAAAGCAATGGAGTTGATTATGAAGTTATCTATGCCGGCAAGGCATTTTTAGTTAAAGCGCTTTGTAAGATTTTGGCTGAAGAGGGAATAGGTATCGATGCTTCTTCAGGAGGAGAGATTTATACTGCATTATCTGCGGAGTTCCCGGCAGAAAAAATCTATTTTCATGGAAATAATAAATCGGAAAATGAAATCAGGTTTGCCTTAGATAATGATATCGGTACTATTATGGTTGATAATATCTATGAATTAAATTTAGTTAATGAGATTGCCCAAGAGTTAAACAAGAAGGTAAAGATCATGATTCGGGTGATTCCAGGCGTTGATACACACACCCATGAAAAAATCAGGACCGGCCAGGTAGACTCAAAATTTGGTTTTCCGGTTTTAGAATTGGAAAGCATATTCCCATTAGTTCTAAAAAAAGAAAATCTGATTTATAAAGGACTACATTGTCATATTGGTTCCCAACTGCTTGAAGTCCAATACCATCTTCAGGCAATCATTGAAATGATTCGGATTATAAAAAGGATAGAAGAGAAGTTTAAAGTCAAAACGAATAATCTTAATTTAGGAGGCGGATTAGGGGTTAAATATACCTCTGAGGATACACCTGTTCCAATACGGGTCTTTGTTAACAGTATGATTAAAAAGATAAAAGAAGTATGCCGGGAATATAATCTTTCTCTACCAAAGGTTTTAATTGAACCTGGAAGGTCAATTGTTGCAGAAGCTGGTATTACCCTTTATCGAATCGGGGCTATTAAAGAGATTGCAGGTTTGAAAAAATATCTTATTGTAGATGGGGGTATGGCAGATAATCCGCGTCCCAGTCTTTATGATGCAAAGTATGAAGCCCTGATAGTGAATAAACTGAATCAAAAAACCATGGAAGCTGTTACGATTGCCGGTAAATACTGTGAATCCGGGGATATTTTAATAAAAAATATTGAATTACCAAAAGCGGAAAATGACGATTTAATCATCTTCTTTACTACTGGAGCTTATCACCATGCTATGGCCAGCAATTATAATGGAATTCCCAGACCGCCGGTTGTTCTTGTCAACAAGGGTAGACATGGATTAATGGTAAAAGGCGAAACTTACCAGGATATTATTCATAATCAGACTTTGCCTTTTTGGTTATCATGATTGTGATTAGTTGATAATTTTGGATAAAATAGAGTGAGAAAAAGTTAAAAAGGGAGTTATCTATGGAAATAAAATTTGTCAAGATGCATGGAATTGGGAATGATTTTATTTTGATGAATTTTTATTCCGCACAACTTCCTGATCAAGTTAATTTCAGTGAAGTAGCAAAAAATCTTTGCCGTCGCCATTTCGGTATCGGGGCAGACGGACTAATTTTAATACTTCCCTCCGATAAATATGATCTGAGAATGAGAATATTTAACTTTGACGGAAGTGAAGCCCAGATGTGCGGGAATGGTATTCGCTGTTTTGCCAAATATGCCTATGAGAATAAATTAATCAACCAGAAAAAATTTTCGGTAGAAACCCTGGCAGGAGAAATTGTACCTGAGCTTATCTTTGATCAAGCAAGAGGTGACATAATTAAAAGCGTTAAAGTAGATATGGGAAAGCCCTATTTATTAAAGAAAGATATTCCTATGGTTGGAAATCCGGATAAGCAGGTGGTTGATGAAACTATTTCGCTGGAAAATGGTGACCATTTCCAAATTACCTGTGTTTCTATGGGAAACCCCCATTGTGTAATCTTTACAGAGAATGTGGAGTATTTCCCATTAACTGAGGTTGGTCCTATGATAGAAAAATTTCATCTCTTTCCGGAAAAAACTAATGTTGAATTTGTCCAAGTGGTCAATGAACATGAAATGAATTTTAGAGTATGGGAACGAGGTGTTGGTGAAACCATGGCCTGTGGAACTGGAGCCAGTGCAGCCGTTGTTGCCGGCGTACTCAATAAAAGAATTCAGCCAGATGCTGTTGTTCATCTAAGAGGTGGAGATCTAAAGATAGAGTGGGCAGGTAATGGACATATTTACATGACTGGTCCAGCGGAAAGCGTTTTTCAGGGTTCGGTTCATATTCATTAAGTCTAAAATAATGTAATGATAATATTTTTATAGGATTGATAATACTGATCATAAGAAGAAAGGAGAAATAGTATTGTGAGAATTGCGCAAAGAATTAGAAATGTACCTCCTTATTTGTTTGCGGAGATTGATAAGAAAAAAGAAGCAGCGATTGAGAAAGGTATAGACATTATTAATTTAGGAATAGGAGATCCCGATCAGCCTACCCCATCCCATATTATTGACCAGTTAGCCAAAAGTGCCAGGGATTCAAAAACACACGATTATCCGCCTTATGAAGGAACCAAAGAGTTCAGAACAGCCGTTGCAGATTGGTACCTGAAAAGATTTGGTGTCAAACTCAATCCTCAAGAAGAAGTCATATCTTTAATAGGGTCAAAAGAGGGGATTGCCCATGTATTTCTTGCTTTTATTGATCCCGGTGATATCAGTCTTATACCTGACCCGGCTTATCCTGTTTATAAAACCGGAACATTATTTGCTAACGGGATACCTTATTTTATGCCTTTACTGGAAGAGAATAGCTACCTTCCTGATTTAGACAAAATAGATGAAGAAGCAGCCAAAAGAGCAAAATTAATCTTTTTGAACTATCCTAATAACCCTACCGGTGCAATTGCCAGCAAGGATTATTTTAAAAAAGTTGTGGATTTTGCCAAAAAATACGATCTTTTAATCTGTCATGATTTTGCCTATTCGGAATTGGCCTATGATGGATACCAGGCACCCAGTTTTTTGGAGGTAGAAGGGGCCAGAGATGTATGTTTAGAATTTCATTCATTGTCAAAAACCTATAACATGACCGGTTGGCGAATCGGATTTGCTGTCGGGAACCGAGACGCGGTAGCGGCTCTTTCAATCATTAAGACAAATGTTGATTCCGGCATTTTTAAGGCTATTCAGGAAGCGGGAATTATGGCTTTAACTGGTCCCCAGGATCATATTCCCAAGCTGATTAATATGTATACTGAAAGGCGGAATGTTGTGATAGATGGACTGAATCAGTTAGGCTGGGGTATCGAGCCTCCTAAGGCAACTTTTTATGTTTGGGTTCCTACACCTAGCGGTATAAAAGCAATTGATTTTGCCAACCATGTTCTCGAAAAAACCGGTATTATCGTGACTCCCGGCATTGGTTATGGACAATATGGCGAAGGTTATGCAAGGATTGCACTAACAGTTGATGTTCCTAGACTTAAAGAGGCAATAAGCAGATTAGAAAAGGCGAACATTTCATATACTATGAACCAAACTGATTGGTCAGTATAATTTTAGATTTAAAAAATTACCTAGAGGAGTGATTATAATCAGATTAGTTGTTAAATTTGGTGGAACAAGTATTCAAAACCCGGAAAGAATTAGTGAAGCGGTTAAATCGGTTGTTAAGAAAGCCAGTGAAGGTAGTGAAATTTCAGTGGTAGTATCAGCAATGGGTGATACTACCGATCACCTCATTGCTTTACTTTCCGATTCAACTAAATCAAGTTTTGAAAAGAGAGATTATGCTGATTTTATATCTTTTGGCGAAAGGATGAGTGCCCAATTATTTGCCTCTTCCCTAAAAGCAAATGGTATGAAAGCAGTCGTGTTTGATCCTTCCAAGGAAGATTTTCCCATTATTAGTGATTCGGACTACCTGGAAGCAGACATTCTTTCTGAACAGAGTAAGACACAATGTCGCCGATATTTAGAACCATTATTAGAACAACATGTTATTCCGGTTATTTGTGGTTTTTTAGGAAGAAATCATCAAGATGGAAGCATTACTTCTCTGGGCCGAGGAGGAAGTGATATTACAGCCTTTGCCCTGGCTAATTTTCTCCATGCTGATGAAGTAATTATTGTTACAGATGCTGTTGGCGTATCTTCTGCTGATCCCCGGCTAATTAAAAAAGTAGAAACACTTCCCAGAATAAGTGTGGAAGAGATGGGAATTTTGGCAGAAGGTGGTGCTCAAGTGTTACATCCTAGAGCATTAAAATATAAAGAAAGTAAAATGAAAGCCAAAATAATTCATTTTCAAAATGGAGATTTAGATTCTCCCGGAACAGAAATAGAAGGCAGTTTTTCCAGTAAAATCAATGTTTTTCAAGAAAAACTTTGTTTAATAACCATCATAGGCACGCAAATATTAGAAACCCCTGGCCTTTTAAGAGAAATCATTTCACCGTTGGCAAAACACAAAATTAGTATACAGAGCATAGCCATGGGGCTTCAGTATATTGGTATTTATGTGTCTGAAAAGTATTGTAAAAAGGCTTATGATTTAGTGCATCCATCTATATTAAAGAATACAAAATTAAAATCAGTTACATCTAAAAAAGATATTGCCCTTATTGTAGTAAGCAGTAGAAACTTCATTGAGACACCGGGAATCATCGAGAAAATTACTAGGCCATTAGCAGAGAATAACATCAACATTCTGGAGATGACAACTATAAAAACTGATATATTAATTTTTGTTGCCTGGCATAATAAAGACATTGTCTATCAATTAGTAAGTAATTCGCTTGGCGAAATAGGCATTATTAGGTAATTTGTACTAAGTAGATCCTAGATGATTCTTGATATAAAATTAGATAATTTTAGAAAAGGAGGATTAATAAAATGTTTAGTGGTTCACTCGTTGCTCTAATTACACCCTTTGATGAAAATAATCGGATTGATGAACAGGGCATAAAGAAACTGGTTGAATTTCATATTACAAACGGGACTAATGCCATTGTTCCATGCGGAACTACGGGAGAATCTCCTACTCTAAGCCATGAGGAGCATAAAAAGGTAATAGAATTGACTGTAAAAGCAGTTGCCGGAAGGATTCCGGTGGTAGCAGGTACCGGTTCTAACTCTACTGAAGAAGCCATTGATCTCACCTCAAGTGCTAAGGATATAGGAGCAGATGCTGTATTGCTGGTTATGCCATATTATAATAAGCCTACCCAAAAAGGACTCTATATGCATTTTAAGACTATTGTTGAAAAAGTTGATATCCCAGCGGTTGTATATAATGTCCCTTCCCGTTCAGGTGTTAACTTATTACCTTCAACCTTGGCAGAGTTAGCGGAGTTGAAAAATATTGCAGCTGTGAAAGAAGCCAGTGGTAATCTGGAACAAATGACCGAAATTATGTATCTATGTAGTAAAAAACTCATACTTCTATCCGGAGATGATAAGATTCTTCTTCCTGTTCTGTCCATTGGAGGGAAAGGAGTTATTTCAGTAGTAGCAAATATAATCCCAGACAAGGTTTCTTTGATGGTCGAGGAATTCCAAAAAGGTCACTATCAAGAGGCTCAAGAACTGTTTATGGAAGTAATTTATCCCTTAAGTCGGTCTATGTTCTACGAAACTAATCCAATCCCTGTTAAAACAGCTGCTCGCTTGATGGGCTTACCGGCAGGAAAATTGCGTTTACCAATGGTTGATATGGAAGAAAATCATTTAAGGCAATTAAAAAATGATTTAAAAAGATTTGGGTTATGGGAGGGTTAAATTATGAATCAGGTCTGTGTCTGTGGCGGATGCGGTAAAATGGCATCATTGGTTGCCTCTCAAATTAATCAGGATGAAAATCTTCAGCTGGTTGGAATTATAGAGGCGCCAGGTCATTCTGCCTTAGGAAGAGATTGGGGAACTATTATGGGTATAGGAGAAATTAATATCATAGTACAAGCAGATTTAGAAGCTGTCATTAACCAATGTGATACTGTTGTAGACTTTACTAATCCGGAGGCAACCCTGGAACATCTGAAGACTTGTGTAAAACATAAGAGAGCAATGGTTATCGGAACAACAGGTTTTTCTAATGCTCAGACTATACAGGTTGAGGATGCAGCCCGATATATTCCTATAGTTTTGTCTCCCAATATGGCATTAGGGGTTAACCTGTTGTTTGAATTAGTCAGGAAGGTTTCTGGTATATTGGATGATCAATATGATGTTGAAATCATTGAAACCCATCATCGTTACAAAAAGGATGCCCCCAGTGGAACTGCTAAAAAAATTGCTGAAATTATTACCCAGGAGAAGCATGTTGATTTAGAAAAGATGGCAGTCTATGGGCGTTATGGTAATATTGGTCAAAGAAAAAAAGGCGAGATTGGCATTCACGCTGTCAGAGCCGGTAATATTAATGGAGAACATACTGTTATTTTTAATTCAACCGGGGAAAGACTGGAACTTACTCATAAAGCTTATAGTAGAGAAGCCTTTGCCCAGGGAACAGTTAGAGCAATTCATTTTGTTTTAGACCATCAAAAGGGATTATTTTCAATGAGAGAGGTGTTAAACTTATAACTTCTACTAGTAAATGGTAACCAGATACTAACTTTTTTTATTATTATCGTTTATGCTAATGGGGGGTGGTAAGTTTATTATGTTATAGAAGACTGTTTTTTAAAATTATAATTAAGGAGGAAATATGTAATGAATAATAATTTTAGTAAAGGGTTATATTTATTTTTAATAATGTTCGTTTTTAGTATCTTTTTGGGTTTCCCTGTTCTAGCAAGTGAAATCGGAATGGATTTTGATGCAGTTACTTTAACTTGGGTTGCCGGTGGGGTCGGAGGCGGTTGGTACACTCAAGCAGGTGGTCTTGCCCAATTAATTAATGAAAATGAACCGAAAATTACTATCAAGGTTGTTCCTGGTGGAGGATTGGTAAACCCGGTGAGGGTTGCCACACATAAAGATGATCTGGGATGGGGGATTACCTTTGTTGACAAAGCAGCTTTTGATGGCACGGGACCATTATATGAGGAAGCGTATCCTGATGTTCGTTCTATAGGTGCTATATTTGGGATATATAATATTCATTTTGTAGCAGCGAAAAATCAAGGTTTTGAGACGATTGAAGAACTGATGCAGATGGTCAAGGATGGTAAAGGTGTAAAGGTTGCTGCTCCAATGAAAGGAACATCAGATTTGCCTATTATCGAAACAATTTTTGATTTTTATGGTATTTCCCTGGATGATGTCGAAGAAGCAGGAGGAAAAGTTTTTCATGCTGTTTATGCAGATATGATCAGTTTATATCAGGATCGCCATGTAGATTTTGTATTTACACATTTATCAATTCCTGCTGCTGCTGTTACAGAAATGACAGTAGGAAGAGATACAATGATACTGGCAGCTTCGGATGAATTAATTGATTATTGCCATGAAGAATTAGGAACAGTTGCCAGAGAGTCGGGATTATGTGTAATTCCAGCCAATACCTATAAGGGGCAGGAAAAAGACGCACCGGCCGTTGTGACTGCCGGAGAGTTATTGGTTAACAAGGACGTACCGGATGAAGTGGTTTATGCCATTTTAAAAATCTTTGATGAAAACATTGAGCAAGTATATCAAATTGATAAAACAAATAAATATTTTATACCTGAAGATGGCTGGAAAAATGTAGCGATTCCCTTGCATCCTGGGGCCGAAAAGTATTATGAAGCAGCAGGATATATGAATTGAACCAAGCAATGAAAGAGAGTATTTGGCTGCAATTTTAAAAATAAAATATTGATATATGGCTTTCACTAATAAAAAAGTGAAAGCCATATATCAATTATACAAGTGGGTGAATCAATTAAGAAAGAGAGTCAAGAATGAGAGAGATTAAAGGTTTTCAAAATTGGATTATCGGGGGATGGTTGGTTACAATTTCAATTTTTCAACTATATACAGCTTTCTTGGGAATCATGCAACCTCGTTTTCAAAGAGGAATTCACCTGTTCTTTCTTTTACCAATTGCCTTTATTCTTTTCCCTGCCAGTAGTAAATCTCCAAAAGATCGAATCACTGTCTTTGATGGTATATTTGCCCTTTTAGCGATTTTTCCGCCCTTGTTTATTATGCTTTCTGATGAGAGACTAACTTATCGACTTCAATTTATAGACCCAGTACTTACTATTGAATTGGTTTTAGGCCTGCTAAATATAATTTTGTTATTAGAAGCTATTCGAAGGGCAGTAGTGCCAGCAATGTCTATCCTTGTTGGGTTATTTTTTGTTTACTTATTGATTGCACCAAATCTTCCTGGAGTTTTTTTCAATAAACCGACACCTTTAGCCGAAATAATTGAAATGCAGTATTTATTCACAGAAGAAGGTATCTATGGTTCAATAACTGGAGTTTCAGCTACTTTTGTGGCACTTTTTGTTATTTTTGGTGCTTTTATGGAGAGTACCCGTACTGGGGAATTTTTTACCAATATTGCTTCTCGAATTGCAGGAACAAGACCCGGAGGCCCGGCTCAAATTGCAGTAATCAGTAGTGGTTTATTTGGCTCTATTAGTGGAGTTGCGGCAGCTAACGTCTATGCTACTGGTACTTTTACAATACCATTAATGAAAAAGATGGGTTATAAAAAACAATTTGCCGGGGCAGTAGAAGCAGCGGCTTCTACAGGTGGAATGCTTATGCCCCCTGTTATGGGTGCGGGTGCATTTGTCATGTCGGAAATAACCGGTATCTCTTATGTAAAGATCATTGTTGCAGCTGCCTTAGGAGCAGTACTATATTTTATAAGTATAGGTATGCGCGTTCATTTTACTGCTATCAGGGATAATTTAGTTGGATTAACCAAAGATCAACTTTTACCTTTAAAGGATTTAATAAAGGATATCTATCTGCTAATACCCTTAGTCGGATTGGTCTCTATGTTACTATCAGGATATTCACCATTTATGGCAGCCTCTGTTGCCATAATAATTTCTTTTTTTATCAGCTTTTTAAAAAGAGATACCATGATGACTCCCCGTAGACTTTGGGACACTTTAAAACTAGCTGGGAAGAATATGATTATGATTGCTTTAGCCTGTGCAGGAGCAGGAATGGTTGTATCAATCGTTACACACACCGGTTTAGGGCTGGGTATTGCTGCTGTTATTACTAATTGGTCAGGAGGGTATTTGTTTCCCGCACTGGTACTAATCATGATCACTTCTTTAGTTTTGGGAATGGGTTTACCCTGTACACCTGCCTATATCATTGCTATTACTATTGGTGGTCCTGCATTATTGGCAATAGGTTGTGATTTACTGGCTTCCCATTTGTTTGTATTTTATTTTGCTATTCTTGCCAGTGTAACACCGCCGGTTTGCATTGCGGCGTATTGCGGAGCGGCAATTGCGGGATCTGAACCTCTAAAAACAGGTTACGAGGCTTTGAAATTAGCCCTTGTTGGATTTTTAGTTCCTTACCTTTTTATTTATAATGGTGCTTTATTAATGCAAGGGCCGGTTATAGAAATATTTACTGTCTTTGTACTACTACTTTTTTCAACTTACTTTCTGGCGGCCGGTTTGTCTAATTATTTCTTTGGGCGACTAAAATACTGGCAACGAGCTTTCATTATTTTGATAGGTATGCTTTTAATATTCATCAATATTATACCCTCTTTTTATGACACAATTCTGGCTGCTGTCTTAGTAATTGCTGTTTTAGTAAATTGGACTTTTAACCATTATAATGTAAGCAAGAATAAAAAAGTGATCTTAGAAAAAAAACTTAACAATAATTAAACAGGCAAATAGGAATAGAAGCATTGCATCAATTTTCCCATGAAAAGTATAAAAAACCATATATTGGCATTATTAAATTGGACACCAAATTTCAACGCCTACCCGGGGACATAGGAAATGTAAATACTTGGATTTTTCCAGTAATCTATTATGTAATGAAAGGTATTTTTCCGGATAAGGTAGTTAATCATATCAATTTTGAAGTATTAACAACGGCAATAAAGGCTGCCAGAAACTTAGAGAAACAGGGAGTTGATGCCATCACTACGACTTGTGGATTTCTGGCAAAATATCAAAAAGAAATTAGCAATAGTGTTAGTGTCCCTGTTTTTAGTTCCAGCTTGATACAGATACCTTTGATATATCAATGGTTAAATAGAAAAAAAAGAATTGGGGTTATAACCGCAAGTTCTAAATCTTTAACAAGGGAGTATCTGTCTGGTGTAAACATCCAGGATATCCCGCTTGTCGTGATGGGAATGGAAAATTTTCCATACTTTCAAAAGGTTTTTATTGAGAATAAACTGGTTGATTTTGATAGAGATAGAGTAAAAGCTGAAATGATTGAAGCAGCAAAAGATTTAATTCATTCTCAATATGAACTGGGAGCTATTGTTTTGGAATGCACCAATATGTCCCCCTATGCCCATGATATTCAAAAAATTGTGGATTTGCCAATCTTTGATATGTGTTCTTTGATGCAATGGGTTTATTCTGGTTTCGTTAAAACTATCTATAATTAAATCATGCGTTAAGAAAGTTGTGAAGGATTGATTTCTTATGCTGATTCAGAAAGCAGATGTGGTTATTATTGGTGGAGGCGTAATTGGTACCTCTATTTTTTATCATCTTGCCAAGAATAAGATTGATGTAGTCTTATTAGAAAAAAATTCCATTGCCAGTGGCACTTCCGGTGCCAGCGAGGGTATCATATTTCTTCAGACGAAAAAACCTGGAATTCTTCTCGAAATGGCACTTAGAAGTGCAGAAATATTTGAAAGTCTGGAAGAAGAGCTAGGTTACAAAATTGAATATGTATCTAATGGTGGTATGGTTGTGATACCGGATCAAACGCAGTATAAAATAATGAAAGATTTTGTCCGGGAACAGAACAAAAGTGGATTGAATGTCCAACTCCTGAATTCAACTGAAGCCAGAAATAAACAACCTGCCTTATCTGACACAATAGCTGGTTCCACTTTTTGCTCTGCTGATGCCCAGGTTAATCCAATTTTACTTTCCTATGGATTTTTAGAGGCAGCAACTAGATATAAGAATGCAAAATTCTTTACCCATACCAATGTTATCGGAATTAAGAAAAAAGGACAGAGTATCGAAGGAGTTGTAACAAATAAAGGTACGGTTCAAACCAATATTGTCATTAATGCAGCCGGTGTTTATGCTCCGGAAATTGGTTCAATGGTCAATTTGAATATTCCCATTAAGCCCAGAAGAGGCCAGATTTTAGTTACGGAAGAGGTTCCCAATATCATACAGGGTATTCTTTGTACTTCAGATTATATTGCCTGTAAATATGATCCTAAAATCACAAAAAATAATGGTGCAGGGCTTACCGTAGAGCGTACTAATTTTGGTAATTATTTGATTGGTGCCACAAGGGAATTTGTGGGATTTGATTTAAAAGTGACTCATGACGGTATGCAATGGATTGCCAGAAATCTTGTATCTTTAATTCCAGGGTTTAAGAATGTTTCTGTTATCAGGTGTTTTGCAGGGCTAAGACCCTATACGGAGGATGGTCTTCCTATTTTAGGTAGGGTAGAAGGTGTAGATGGTTTTATAATGGCAGCTGGACATGAAGGAGACGGTATTGCGCTTTCTCCTATTACGGGTAGAATAATTAATGAGTTAATATTAAAAGGGAAGAGTAGTATACCTTTAGATTCTTTTAGCTTATCCAGATTTAATAGGTGAATGTTTTCAGATTGTACTACTGTAAAGTTTGGGTTATAACCAAATTGCTCTTTCTATTTGGGCTAAACTTTCTGGAAGCATTATCTGATCTAATAACCCCTAATTGATTTTTTACACATAATGATGTTTTTGCTGTTACTAATAGTAAGAAATTGCGTTAGATGATAAAAATTTCACAAAAATAATCCTATTCATGAAGCATATTAAGTATTATTGCTTCTCATTCCTCATTTTCAAAGATATCGTTATTTTTTATCAAAAGTATAATGTGTTATAATATTAATGGGAAATACTAGATATTATTCTCATAATCTGAAAAGGGAGGAGGAGAAAGCAATGATAAAGGTAAAAGTTTTTGGTGTAGCAATTGATCCGGTGACTAAAGGATTTGTAGTTATCCTGAAAGATCATGATGAGAAAAAATGGCTGCCGATATGGATAGGGCCATATGAAGCCAAAATGATTTCTATGGCATTGGAAAAAGCAAAGCCTAATCGTCCTTTCTCTCCTGATCTAATCAAAAACATAATAGACTCCGCTGATTTGGGGATTGAAAAAATCGTAATTTCTGATATTAGAAACAATACCTATTATGCAACAATTTGGTTGAAAAAGGGAGAAAAACAGTTATTAATTGATGCCAGGCCAAGTGATGCCATTGCCGTAGCCTTAAGGTTAGAGTCGCCCATTTTTATTTCTGAAGAAGTCATGAAAAAGGCTTCTATATCACATTCTTCTAAAGAAGAGGAAGTTGCTATTCGTTTATCCCAGCTGAAAAATGAGTTGCAGAATGAGGTTGATAAGGAAAATTATGAAAAAGCAGCAAAGTTAAGAGACGAGATTAAAAAATTGGAAAAAATAAAAGATATTCCACCGCTCAGACCTAACTGATTATTTAACAAAGCTTTGTCTGCTTAATTGAGATATTGATGTATAAAGGGATTTGAAATAATAAGTAAAAATTCTAATATTCTTCCTGTTTTTAAGATAAGCAGGAAGTTTTTTTGTGATTCCTCAATCCGTTGTTACTGAAGCTAGAGATGAGTTAAATGATTATCTTTGAAATTTATTTTAGTCCATTTATTACGATATTTGGATATTTGACAGTAGCAGTATAATTATAATATGGAAAATATATTATTACAGGGAGGAGATAAATTATGATGCAATTTGATAAATTTACTGTCAAGGCACAGGAAGCAATTGGTCAGGCACAACAATTAGCTTTGCAGTATGACCATCAGGAAATTAAGAGCGAACATTTGCTCCTGGCTTTAATCCATCAACGTGAGGGCATTATACCCTCAGTTTTAAATAAATTAGAAATCGATATTGCTGATTTGGAATCGTTTTTAGAAAAAAAATTAAAACAGCTTCCCAATGTTTCTGGTGGCGGAGCGAATCAATATATAGGAAATGAATTAAATACAGTATTTAATAAGGCAACACAAGAGGCAGCAAAATTAAAAGATGAATATATCAGCACGGAACATCTATTTCTTGCTTTGATTGAGCTGGAGGGGAGTTCTTTTGCCCAATATTTTAATGAAAGGGGTATTAACCGGGACAGTATTTATCGCTCATTGATGAATATCCGGGGTAGTCAAAGAATAACAGATCAGAATCCGGAAGAAAAATACCAGGCTCTGGAAAAATATTCCCGTGATTTAACCCAATTAGCCAGGCAGGGCAAATTGGACCCGGTTATCGGAAGGGATGATGAAATACGCCGGGTAATGCAGGTTTTGTCCCGGAGAACAAAAAATAATCCGGTGTTAATTGGTGAACCGGGAGTTGGTAAAACAGCAATTGTTGAGGGTCTAGCGCGTAGAATACTAAGCGGAGATGTGCCCGAAGGGCTTAAAAATAAGAGAGTAATTGCTTTGGATATCAGTGCTCTGGTAGCAGGGGCAAAGTTTAGAGGAGAATTTGAAGATCGTCTGAAGGCGGTCTTAAAGGAAATAGAGCAGGCAGCAGGTGCTATCATTCTATTTATTGACGAAATGCATACTCTGGTTGGAGCAGGTGCTGCAGAAGGTGCTGTGGATGCCTCCAACATGCTAAAACCTGCTCTGGCACGGGGAGAGTTGCACTGTATTGGTGCTACGACCCTAAAGGAGTACCGAAAATATATTGAAAAGGATGCTGCTTTAGAGAGAAGATTCCAGATGGTATTGGTAAAGGAACCCACTGTTGAGGATACCATTGCCATTTTGAGAGGATTGAAAGAACGTTATGAAGTACATCACGGTATAAAGATTATGGATTCTGCCTTGATTGCGGCTGCTACATTATCAAACCGTTATATTTCCGATCGTTTTTTACCGGATAAGGCTATTGATCTGGTCGATGAAGCTGCCTCGGGATTACGAATGGAGATTGATAGTATGCCTGTTGAGATTGATGAAATTGAAAGAAAGATCATGCAACTTCAGATTGAAAAACAGGCTTTGAAAAAAGATAATGATAGTGTTGCCAGGGATAAGATAAAAAATATAGATCAGACTTTAGGTAATCTCATCGAACAAAAGAACAGTTTAATGTCCAGGTGGAATAACGAAAAAGAGATGATTCAAAAAATTAATCAAATCAAAAGTGATTTGGAAAAAGCTAAGACTGAAGCAGAACAGGCAGAAAGAAACGGGGATCTGAACCGTGTTGCTGAAATCACATATGGAAAGATACCGGAGTTGGAGAAACAATTAGAGGAGAGTAATACCAGAATTGGTTCATTACAGAAGAGTGCTAGAATGCTAAAAGAAGAGATTACTGAAGAAGATATTGCTCAAACAGTGTCTAAATGGACTCATATCCCTGTTGGACGTCTCATGGAAGGAGAAACAGAAAAACTGATTCGCATGGAAGAGGAAATCAAGAAAAGAGTGGTGGGACAGGATGAGGCAGTAAGCCTTGTTTCCAATGCCATACGCCGTTCCAGGGTAGGAATTGCAGATCCGAATCGACCGGTAGGTTCTTTTATATTTATGGGTCCCACGGGAGTAGGTAAAACTGAATTGGCTCGCAGGCTGGCAATCTTTCTCTTTAATGATGAGAATGCGCTGATTAGAATAGATATGTCTGAATATATGGAGAAGCATAGTGTAGCAAGATTAATTGGCGCACCTCCCGGTTATGTTGGTTATGAAGAAGGCGGGCAATTAACAGAGGTAGTTAGGCGTAGACCTTATTCTGTAATCCTTTTTGATGAAATTGAGAAGGCACACCATGACGTCTTTAATATATTATTACAAATCATGGATGATGGTAGGCTAACCGATGGACAGGGTAGAGTTGTTAATTTTAAGAATACTGTTTTGATTATGACTTCCAATGTTGGTAGTCAATACATTTATCAGATGAATTCAGCTAACAAGGAAGAAATCAACAAACAGATTAACCAGGTTTTAAGAGATCATTTCAAACCAGAGTTTTTAAATAGGGTAGACGAGATTGTTACTTTTAACCGTCTGGATAAAGAACAGATTATACAGATTGTTGATATTCAACTTGACATATTAAAGAAACGCTTAGAGGAAAAGAAAATAGATCTTTCTATTACTTCCAAAGTAAAAGAGATACTGGCAGAGCGAGGCTTTGATCCCCAATATGGTGCACGACCTTTAAAAAGAACAATACAGAAATATATTCAGGATCCGCTGGCCTTACAAATGCTGGAAGGAAAAATTACGGAAAAAGACAAAATCAAAGTTGAATTCAATGAAAATCAAAAAGAGATAATATTTCTAAAAACAGATTAGAACATTGTTTCTCTTTGATAAATTGATATTTAGATGTTTAGTTAATAGATAGCCGCTGTGTATTAGATGCTTATCTATTCAACTTTGTTAGGATATTAGATTTGAATAGCAAGCGTTGTGTTAATTTGGATTGGTGTTCATACAATCAATAAATTGGTATAACGCTTGCTATATTTTAAAATGTAAACAAATTAAACAATAATTACATTAAAAGTTATAAGCTACATATAATGGATATTGATCTGAGAAAGACCAGAGTCGATATTAATGTTAACTTGATATTCTGAATCATTATAGTTTTCTGAGACATATAGATTATTGTCTTGTTTTTGGAAATCTTCATCCAGGTCTTTCATGCTTAATCCGGTATCCAGACTAATCATAGCGCCCACATTATCCGGAATGGCAATATCAATTTTAGATACACCTGAATTAATGTTAATAGTAGTGTTGTATTGTGGAACAACAATATTGATATTTGATGCACCACTCTTAATGGAACATTGTGCTACTTTAAATTTTGATAAATCGTAATCTACGTTTGTGGCACCGGTTTCAATAAGGATGTCATAGATTACATCTTTGTTAAGCTTTAAATCGATATTATTTCTGGGATTACGTAGCTGTTGATTTGATGCCGGGCTATGATGAATATAAATATTGGCCTCATGATCGGATATTGAATAAACTTCGATGGGTTTGAATTCCGGGTAACGATAACTGACTTGACATTGGTAGACCAGGGGAGTGGGGAATTCAAGTGTAAACGTACCTATGTCATAGCTTAAATGAAGATTAGCCTTTTGAATCCTGGGTACTCTTTCCGCCTCTTCAGTAATATCTTCTTCCTCAGGTTCGGTTTCTTCATTCCCAATCTCTGTATCTATAGTAGATTCTATGGGAATTTCTTCTGCGGTGGCACCTTCTATCATTTCTTGTTCATTTTCTTCAGTTACAGGCACCATTTCAACTTCTCGCTGAAGGGTTTCCATTTCAGTAACAATTTTGCCTTCCAGGTGTAAATCAACTCCCATATAGCTAGCGCTCGCACCAATGATAATTCCTATCAATATAACCAGTGGAGCAAGCCAGGAAAGCCTCCTTCTAAAAATTAAACTTATTCCCAGGCTAACCAGAAGCAAGGGCCAGAGTCTTAAAATATTGTACCATACAGACCATTCTAAAATACTAAGATTATTTAACAAAAGAATAACACCAACAAGAATAATAGCTAAACCTTTTAGAAATTGCGTTCCATTCATTTTTAGATCTCCTCTCTCTATTTTTTTTGAGGGATTTTTTATTAATCAGCAATCAATTGATATGTGAATAAATAAAAAAATAACTCAGAAATCTTATTCTTTAACTATTTTTTAGTTATTTTTGACCAACTATTAGCGATGAGTAAATCAATCAATCTTTCCCTATCTGATAAATAATCAGGATTAAGTGATAATGCTGTTTCTGCCTCTCTTAATGCATTTTCATAATCCTGGTTTCGATAATAAGTTAGACCTTTTTTGTAATGTGCCTGAGCTAAAATATCCCCTGCATTAGCCATATTGGTAGCTAATTCGTAGTGTTTAAATGCTTCCGGAAGGTTACCTGCATGATAATACATATCACCAATTTCTAAAAATGCTTCCGCAAAACTGTCAAAAGTAAAATTATGTTCTCCTAAGGGATATATTTTTTGGGCTAATTCCTTTTCAATAATTGCCCGGTCGTATTGATGCTCTTTTAGATTAATTTCTCCCTGATAGAAATAGGCCAGGGCCACTGACCGTTGATCATCTTCAAATTGTGTTGCTTTCTGATAGGCTTGTTGGGCTTTTTCTAATTCACCACCATTACGATAATAATTACCCAGGTGAAGGTAGCAATAGGCATCTACTTGATAGGCAATCAGTTTTTCCATGATTGGTGGACGTGGTTGAGAGTATCCCATTTCCATAAATTTTTCATTTGCTTTGATTAGTTGATGGTCATCTAGGTATAGCTGTCCTAATTCGGCATTCAGCTGCTGGTGGTTGGGAATCAATTCAACTACCTTTTTATATTGCTCAATTGCCTTATCAAGTTCGCGCTGTTCCTTGTAAATCATACCTTTGATATAATGAACATGGGCATAGGCAGAATCAGGAGCAGTTAATTGATCTAAATGGTATAAGACCTGATCATAATTTCCCATCTTGAAGAGGGCATAATTGAGGTTAACCAATGCCATTTGGTTGGAAGGATCAATTTCTAATGCCTTTTTATATTCCTCCTGGGCTGCTTGATATAGTTCCTGGCCTATAAAGAAATTTCCTAAATTAATCAAGGTGTAAGCGTCAGGTATAGTCGTTTTTTCTTCGATAATAGATTGTAGTAATGCCTCCAGTTGAATGTTATTACTTGCTGAAACTGGAAAACTTGATAGAAGAAGGATGAAGAAGAGAAGAAATGCAAACAAGATTCCCATTTTTCTTAAACTTTTCATTATAATACCCCCTTAATATTTTAAAAAATAAAAGAATCTTCCAAAATAAAACCAAAATATTAGTTAAAAATATTTAGTATAGTTCAATATACATCATTTTTCTTGATTTTGCTCTTTTTCTTCACTGAATTCTTTTAATTTAACAGCAAATTCCAAAAGCTTTTGGTCAACCAAGTCATTAACAGAATTTTTCTCAAATTTTCCGTTTTTCTGCCTTTGACCGGCTTTTTTTTGGGTTAGTATTTCAATCCCCTGATCAATGGTCTTTACGGGATAAAGGTGAAATTTATTTTCTTTGATGGCTTTCACAACATCTTCTCTTAACATAAGGTCCGGAATATTTGTTTCGGGAATCATTACACCCTGTGTTCCAGTTAGATTTTTTGCTTTACATACATCATAAAAACCTTCAATTTTTTGGTTTACACCCCCGATAGGCTGAATCTCTCCTTTTTGATTAAGTGATCCTGTAACAGCAATATCCTGTCTTAGTGGAAGATTGGCAATACTGGAAATAAGTGCATATGCTTCTGTTGAAGATGCGCTATCTCCCTCAACTCCGGAATAGGATTGTTCAAAGCAGATACTAGCACTAATAGTTAGTGGCTTATCTTGAGCATATTTTGATCGTAGATAGCCGCTGAGGATAAGCATTCCTTTATTATGAGTTTTCCCACTCAAGTCAGCTTCCCTTTCAATATTAATAATGCCGGCTCTACCCATAGCTGTTTTGGCAGTAATTCTGGTAGGTTTGCCAAAGGTATATTCCCCTAAATCATAAACTGAAAGGCCATTTACCTGTCCAACAACTGAACCTTTTGTATCAATCATCAGGGTACCCTGTTCAATCATTTCCTGAATTTTTCTTTCAATAAGGTTTAACCTCTCTATTTTTTCCTTGATTGCCTGGCTGACATGTCTATTCTGAATAATTTTTTGTTTTTCTCTTTTTGCCCAGTAATTTGCTTCTCTGAGTAAATCAACAAGGCTGTTAAAATGTGTTGATATTTTATTTTGCCTTCCTGCCAACCTTACGGCGTACTCAATGACTGCTGCAATTCCACTATGGTCAAAAGGTTGTAAGTTCTCTCTTTCACAGAGTTGTCTGATAAAACAGGCATATTGATAAATATTCTGAGCATTATTTTCCGTAATTGTATCAAAATCTGCTTTCACTTTGAAGATTTTTTCAAAATCCTGATCCCTGAAATAGAGAAGTTGATAGATGAAAGGATCCCCAATCATGATAACTTTGACATTGCATTCAATGGGCTCTGGTTTGAGTGCTGAAGTACTAAACATAGGGAAAGGGTCATAGGTTTCAGGTTCAATTTTTTGATTTAGTAATGTTCTTTTTAATGACGGCCAGACCCCAGGTTCCAAGAGTAAATCTAATGCGTTTACTACTAAAAAACCACCATTTGCTCGTAACAATGAGCCAGCTTTTATTTTAGTAAAATCGGTAACCCAATGCCCGGTTCGATCTATTCTTCTTTCTATCATACCGAATAGATTTTTATAAGAAGGGTGAGTTTCAATAATGACAGGTGAACTTTGTGTATCGGAATTATCTACCAACACATTGACTGAATAGTCAGTAAAAGCATCTTTGGCTTGAGGCAATTTTAATCCCGGAATAGCAAGGGACTGTTCTTCTTTTTCCAGAAAGCGATTGATATTTTCCAGCACATTTTTTTTCACTTCATTCAGATAGGAATCAATTGATTTATTTCTATATTTTTTCTGTATCTCACTGGTTTCCTCTTCTATAAGAGGTGTCACTATTTTATTTTCTAATTCATTTAGTTTTTTAGTTAAATCTTTTTGTAGATTATTAATCTTTTTGGAAATTTGAGTAATTTCACGGGTCAATTCTTGATGTTTTTGTTTAATTTTTTCAAACTCTTCTTGGGAGAATTTTCCTTCTTCAACCATGTTCTCTAAATTTTCCAGATTGGTTGGTTTTTCATTAATTACCGGAAAGATATCTGGTTTGGTATAAGGCCCAATCTGTACCTGGACGACAGTAAAATTTTCTGCCTTCACTTTATCCTCAAATTCTTTGACAATCATATGTTGTTTCTTCTTAAAATTTTCGGTGATAGCATCTTTACTTTTCTGGTATTTTTCACTTTCCAACAGAGAGGGGATATGTTTTTTGAGTGTATTTACCAGGTTTTCCATATCTTTCTTTAATTGCTTGCCCTGTCCTGCGGGAAGATTAATTGCTCTGGGTATGTCCGGATCTTTAAAATTATGGACATAACATTTATCATCAAAGATAACACTTTCTCTTTTTCTATCCTTTAGTAACTTTTTGATAGTAGTGCTTCGACCTGTTCCGGACTTTCCGGTAATAAAAAGGTTATAACCCAGGTATTCCATATCAAGGCCTAACTCTAAGGCTTTTAGTGCTCTTTCCTGTCCCAATATTTTATCACAGGGTTTGAGATCATCTGTTGAGGTAAAATCAGCTTTTTCTAAATTACAATACCATCGCAATTGCTCAATAGGGACTTCAGGAATACCGATTTTTTTGATATTCATATTAACTCCTCATATATTTTTCAGCTTCGTTTATTTTGTTTCTCTCGTATTTGATATTAAATAGGGTGAATTATTACTTTATATAAAAATATATTTATTTTATTATAGCAGTATATTTTATTTTTGTTAAGAAACTATTATATAATTTAAATAAGTATATAGATAAAGATTAATAAAAATATTATGATAGCTAAATTTAATTTTATGGTAATCATTTGCTATTTTACGTTATAATAACAAAAGATAAAGGTATTAGTAAAGATAGGAGGGGTTAATAATGTCAAAAAGTATTGCGTTAATATTGGTTATTCTTTTTCTGGTGGTGGCAGGTATTGCCTATTTAAATTATGATCGACTAAACCAAATTCAGGGCGAGTTACTGGAAAATAAAGCTCTTTTAGATGATTCAGAGCAATTAATCAAACAACAGGAGGCTTCTATTTCCCAACTGGAAGAACAAATGAAAGAAAATTTAGAAAAAGAAGAGTTTTCTCAAGAAGAGCGTTTAACGCAGGACAGGGAGGATGAATTTCAAAAACAGTTAGCCAGTTATCAGGGAGAATTAAAGGAACTACAAGAAAAGTTAGAAGAAGTTATACAACAAAGCAGGATTGAGTCCCAGGATATAGATAAGCTAAAACAGGAAAAGTCTGACTTGGAAGCCCTTCTGGAAGGGAAGGAGGCTCAATGGCAGTCCAGAGAGGAGGAAAGTCTGAAAACTATTGCCTCTCTATGGGAAGAAACCCGAAAATCTGAATCAGATATGAAGGCAGTAAATGAAAAAATATTGAATTTAGAAGAATATTTAGCATCAGAGGTTATGAGAAGAAAAGATCTAGAACAAGAAATGGTTCGATATGAAGAGGAAATTAATCTTCTTCAGGGCAAATTAGCTGTGGCACAGGATGACGAAGCTCAAGTACAAGAGATAAGCCAATTGCAATCCAACAAAAGACAGCTGGAAGAAGAGATTGAACAAAAGGATTTTGTCCTGGAACAAATTCAAAAAGAATACCAAACGCTTCAAAATCAATTGGCCGATTATGGACAGAAAACGATCAATTTACAAGAAGAAATAACACTCATGGAAGAACACACAGATATTTTAGATGAAATTCAAGAAAATTTAGCCAAGCTAAGAGAAGAAAAATCTAATCTGGAGGTTCTTTTACAAGAGAAGGAATCTCAATGGCTGGCAAAGGAACAGGAAAATCAAGAAATTATTGCCCATCTTCAAAAAGAAACACAGGAATATAAATCCAATATCAAAAATATTGAAAATATAACAAGTGATTTAGAGAAAGATTTACTTGCGGAAAGATTAAGTCGGGAAAAGCTTATCGAAAATATAGCTCTTTATGAACAGCAAATTAATGATTTAAAGGATAAAATAGAAAATAAAGATAGATCAGATGAAAAAACGGAACAGGAATTATCTCAATTAGAACAAGAAAAATCCAAATTGGAAGATATATTAGAGGAAAAGGAATCTCAATGGCTGGCAAAAGAACAGGAAAATCAAGAGATCATTGTTTCTCTACAGGAGGAAGTTAAGGAATACGAATCAAATCTGCAGGAAATTGGTAGTCAAGTGCTTTCCTTAAGAGAAAATTTACATCAAGAAGCCTCATTAAAAGAAAAGTTACAGGAAAAAATTGACCACTTTGCAGCCGAGATTGACACGCTAAGAGAAGAAGTTGCTTTTTATCGGGCAACGGAACGCTCTTACCAGGATGCCCTCGACCAATTGCAATCTGATAAGGAAATGTTGGAAAAACAGTTTGAAGAAAATGGTTCCGAGATTGGACAAGAGGAATATCAGGAGTTGCTTAATCAGCTAAGCTTATATCAAGAACAAATGGAAGAGTTAAGAGAAGAACTATCTCTTGCCAAAAATAGAGAGGATGCTATTTCGGCAGCTCAATTTAGTCAAGTGCAGCAGGAGATGGAGGTTTTGGAGAAGTTACTTGCTGAAAAAGAAGAGGAATGGACCAGAGAAAATCGAGAAAATAAAGAACTTATTTCCTATTTAAGAGATCAGCTGGAGAAGTATCAGGAAGAAATTGAAGTGGTTAAGATAGATAGTAGTCTATTCAGAGAAGAGATTGCAGCTCAGGTGGAGTTATATCAGGAAAGAATAGCTCGAATTAAAGATAGGGAAGAGCAGATTGCAGAATTAACATCAGAAATAGAAAGATATGCAACAAAAATGGAAGATTATGAAAAAATGATTGAACAATTAAGAATAAAGTTACAGCAACAAGAAAATCTAAGTTATCAAGAACAACAGAAGATAATGGAAGATGTAATGTCTATGGTAGAAGAAAGAGACATCATTCAAAAGAGTGTGGATCAATTCCATACTCAGGTTACCAGGCTACAGTCTGAGATTCTCGAATTACAGAATAAGATTGCACTATTAGAAGAAGAAGAAGCAAGATATTATGAGGTAAAAAGTGGAGATTGTCTGTGGACCATTGCCAGAAATAGATATAATGAAGGAATTGCCTGGATTAAAATATTTAAAGCTAATCAAGCGCTAATTGAAAATCCTGATCTAATATTTCCCTATCAACAAATTATTCTTCCTGAATAGAAAAAGAGAAGAAAAAATATAGAATAAGAATAAATATAAGAATAGTTGATTGCAAAAACTCAAAATTAATATTATTCTTAATAATCCTTTATATTATACTATTTGCTCTTTCCAAATATTGAGAAGATACCAATTTTTATTTTCCACATATCTGCTCAATTTCTGCCTGATATTTTTCATGAATAACAAATCGTTTTAGTTTTAGACTTTCTGTCATTTCATCTTTCTCCTGTGTAAATTCTTCAGGAAGAAGGACAATTCCCATAACTGTTTCATAAGGCTGAAACCCATTTTCCCTGGATATTAATCTCTTTTGCTCTTTTTGAAACAAAGAGCGTATTTCGCTATTTTCGATCAAGTTCCGTTTGTCTTGATAAGAAATGTTATTCATTTGGGCATATTCTTTGATAGCTTCAAAATCAGGGACAATCAAAGCACCCAATCTAGGTTTATCCTGTCCGACCAGTATTACCATATTGACATACTGGCTTTCTTTTAATTTATCTTCCAGAGGCTGGGGTTCTACATTTTCCCCACCTCTTAGAACAATCGTATCTTTAATTCTCCCAATAATTTTTAGATATTTACCATTATAAGTCTTTTTTCCTAAGTCACCGGTATTAAACCAGCTCTCTTTGAGAACCTCAGAAGTCTTTTTTTCGTTCTTATAGTATCCCTTCATCACCAGGTCTCCCTTTACCATAACAATTCCTGCCTGTCCATTGGGTAATTCAGTAACCTGTCTTTCTTTGTCCATTATTTTAATTGATGTCTTTGGTATACTCTCACCCACTGTAAAAATAATGGGCTTTTTGTAGGTCCTTCCAGCAATAATAGGGGAAGTTTCTGTCAAACCATACCCTTCCAAAACGCATACACTAACGGCATCCAGAAATAGATCAACATCCTCCTGTAACGCTCCACCTCCACTAATAGCAAACTTAATCTCACCTCCTAGCATATCTCGGATTTTCTTAAAGACTAACTTATCAACTAAGTGGTATTTCCAGGATAGTCGATTGACGATTGTTCTTGCTTGTTGTATTTCCTGTGTAGAAAAATTTTCACGGTCGAAGAGAGGTAAGGTACTTTCCAATATCCTTTGGTAATATTTATATTTTTTAGCAATATCTAATGATTTATAGAAGAGCCAGCATTGAAAACCACTCCCTTTTTTTATTTTATCATGTATTCCTTTGTAGAGGCTATTCCATATACGTGGTACCGTGCAAATAATAGTTGGTTTCTCCAGCAAAAGATCTGGTAATAGGATTTGTTTGAACGGTTTACTATAGGCAGTGGAAGAACCAATACTAATTGCACAATATTCTACAGTTCTTTCGTAGATATGCCATGATGGAAGGACTGAAAGGAAACGATCTGTTTCATTGAGGTTACCGACAGCTTCAGGAACATTGATTACATTATGCATAATGTTTTGATGAGTTAACATTACCCCCTTGGGATCCGAAGTGGTACCTGAGGTATAAATGATGGTAATCAAGTCATCGGGCTGTGCTTTTTTGGCCATATCGACAAAACGTTGGTCACCTTTTTCTATTAATTCTTTTCCCATTTGAGCAATCTTTTGAAAAGAATAGATAGGTGGAAAATTATCAATCTGTTTTTGTTTAATTAAGCGGGTCTTTTCCCATATCCTTTCCTGTGATTCTGATGCGTTTTTCTGGTTCAGTTTTTTGCTTAATTCCTGGATATGTTCTGTCAGATATTTTTCTAAAAAATATTTTGCATCTTCTGAAATAATCAGGTAATTTGAATTATTGCTAATCATAGAACAAATTCTTTGATAAAACTGTTTACTTATTTTTCCATCGGTTTGAAAGGAAAGGACTTCTGCCCATCCTGGGGCTTCTTTGGGAGTTGAGAATACTTTCACAGGTTCAATGAGGATGAGTTTTTTAATATTAGGTAGTTGGGAAGATATCTTGAAAAACTCAGTTAATACCTTTTCTCCTTCTAAAATACTAACGATAGAATCGGAATGTTTTAGCTTAAATTTGATATCCCGGGCATAACTGTTTCCGCTGGCAGGGACATCTACAGCTCCGATACCAATAATAGCCAGATCACTAATAATCCATTCCAGTCGATTTTCAGAAATTAGGCCGATATGATCTCCCATTTTACATCCTATCTCCAATAAACCAGTCCCAAATTGTTTGATATGTTGATAAAATTCCTGGTAGCTGATAGAAACAAATTGATCATCTTTTTTTACTTTAAAAACCGGGCGTTTTTTAAATTTATCTACACTTAGAGCAAGCATTTCATTTAGCGTATTTAAGACCATCATTGACCTCCTGAATGATTATATATGGTAAAGGGAAATAATAATTAGTACTAGCTAATAATAGCAAGTATATATATTAAAAGTAGAAAAGTCAAACATGTTATAATGTTACCTGTATTTATCTGACAAAGTGATATAATATTATCTAGAAGTGTCATCAGATTATATCAATCCATTAGTTGAAAGTTTAAGTTAGTAGCATTAAAAATTTCTAAAAAACAAGAGAGTGTTTGATAATATATTTGTCAATAGTATTAAAAAAAGGTAAAATATATTTTAAAGTATGGAGACGCCATAAAAAATCCTATGCTAACAAGATAGTCCAAAGCAGGGGAGAAACTAGATAAAACTGGATAGAATTAATTTAAAGTAGGGGGCTTCTGTATAGGTTCCCGGTAAATAATTAATTGTTATTTATTTTTAAAATTTTAATTATTTAACCTGTAGCATACCAAGAGATATCATGATATAATCATAAATAATTGTATTGAAAAATAGTAGCAATATTATTTTAGAAAAGAAGATTCTTATATTAATATTGTTTTATGGTTTTTATGTTTAGGGGGTAAAAAATTTGCGGATTATCTCAATTGCCAATCAAAAAGGTGGTGTCGCCAAAACTACCACATCTATTAATTTAGGAACCTGCTTAAGCAATTTTGGGAAAAAAGTACTCCTTATTGATATGGATCCTCAGGCACATACCACGATTGGTTTGGGAGTTGAACCAAATGAACTTGAAAAAACAATGCTCAATGTACTGGAGCCCAACCGCTCGCCAAGCAAACTTGATTTGGATGAAGTGATGATGCAGATGGAAGAAATGGGCGATGGTAATCTTTATGTAGCTCCCAGCAACATTGACTTTGCCAGTGCTGAATACAAATTAATAGATCAAATAGGAAGGGAAGATTTTTTAAATATCGGCATTCAAAATTGTAAAATTGATTTTGACTATATAATTATTGATTGTCCTCCTTCTTTGGGAATATTAACTATCAATGCTTTGAAAGCTTCTACTGAGGTTATTATACCTATACAGCCTCATTATTTTGCTCTTCGTGGCATTGAAGAGTTTATGGAAACCATTAAGATCGTACACCAAAATTTACACCATCCTCTGGAAATATATGTCCTGGTTACGATTGCCGATACCAGGAGTAATATTTCCAAAGAAGTAATAGAAGAGACAAGGGACTTTTTCAAGGAAAGGGTTTTTAAAACGATTATTAGAAAGAATATAGCACTGGTTGAATCTACCAGTCAGGGGATTCCCATAATTTACTATAATGCTAAATCCCATGGTGCAGAAGATTATTCAGAACTTGCCCAAGAGGTGATCTCTTTTGAAAAAGAAAAAATTAGCACGCGGCTTTACTAAGATAATGGATTATAAACAGGAATTAATCAGGGATACTTCCCAGGCCTTGGAAAAAGATCGGGAGAAAAAGAACCCTATCAATGGTAATGGTGATCTAATTGATCGTAATATCAAGGAAGAAGAGCCAAAAGAAGAAATAGAGGTAGAAAATTTTGTCAATATTAAGGTAATTGGTATTGGGGGAAGCGGAAACAATGCCATCGAAGAAATGGCCAACCATCGTATCAATGGATTAAGGCTGATCGCTATTAATACAGATTTACAGGCACTTTCTTTATCTCAGGCCAGTCAAAAAGTGCAAATAGGTAAATTGACCACTCGTGGCCTAGGTGCAGGGGGTGATCCCGATATTGGGAAAAAGGCTGCCGAAGAAGATAGAAATATGATTTCCAAGGTGTTGGAAGATGCCGACATTGTCTTCATTACTGCGGGTATGGGTGGCGGAACCGGGAGTGGTGCTGCACCTGTTGTTGCTGAAATTGCCAAAAGAGAAGGAGCACTGACTATTGGAGTGGTAACACGCCCCTTCGGTTTTGAAGGCAGAAAACGCATGGTGCAAGCAGAACAGGGAATAGAAGAGCTAAAGAAACAGGTTGATGCCCTAATTACCATTTCTAATGATCGGTTACTTAGCATGATCAGCAAGGACACTTCTGTTAAAGAGGCTTTTGAAATTACAGACAGAGTATTAAGGCAATCAGTGCAAGCTATTGCCGATTTGATTACAATTCCCGGATTAATTAACCTTGATTTAGCTGATGTGAGGGCAGTTATTAAGGATGCCGGTTTAGCCTTAGTTGGCATTGGCGTAGGTCGGGGTAACAACAAAGGTACTACAGCTGCTGAAGCAGCAATTTCGAGTCCCTTACTGGAGGTTTCCATCAAGGGTTCCCGTTCATTGTTGGTTAATGTAACTGGTGGTTTGGATATGAGTCTTTATGAAATTAATGAAATTGTTGATCTGGTGTCTAAAGCTGCCGGCAGCGAAGCTAATATCGTTTTTGGTGCTATTATTTCAGAAAATATGCAGGACGAAATTCGGGTAACTGTAATTGCCACGAAATGTGAAGATTTCATAACTGACCAACAGGAAAAAATTGTGACAGTCAAGAAAGAGCTGGAACAAGAAGAAATCAAAAAGGAAAAAATATCTCGTTATAGTACAGATTATACGCATGATATTCTAGCAAAAGATACAGGTCTAAGAAATGAGAAGGAATCTGATTTAGATGATCTTGGTATTACCAAGAAGTATAAAGACAAGGAAGATTTGGATATACCTACTTTTTTAAGAAAGAAGAACAAAAGGTATTAGTGAATAATTATTGTTAGCTCCAATCTTTTTAGACTACTTTGGACGAAAATTTATAAAGCAAAATGCCTACTACGGATTATTTGCCAGAATATCTAACATTGTTTAACGGGAATTTGACTTAATGGAGAAAAAAGAAAAATATCAATTCTCATTTTCTACTTATGAAGCCTACAAAAAGATTAGAAAAAATGACCCACTGAAATTAGTCTTTGAATCGATTAATTGGTCCTTTATTAATCCTATGGTTGAAGGCCATTATCGCAATAATAAAGAATTGGTTTACAGCCCCCTTTCCTTATTTAAGGCACAACTGCTTATTTATCTGGGTGAAGCAAAATCCAATCGTGATTTAGCTGAGAGATTGCGTTTTAATACCAAGTACTGTGTACTCTGTGGGTTCCATCAATTTCTTAAAACGCCTGCTCATTCCACTTTTTCCAGTTTCAGAAAAAAAGTTGGACCTGACCTGTTTCATAAAGTGATGCATCGTATTATTGCACAAAGTGTACCGGTGATTATCAGAAAGTTCCCTGATCTTTCACCCAAATATCTCCATATTGTAGTCTATTCCAAAGATGGAAAATGGATAAAGTGCAACTGCAAAGGGAAATGCAAGTTTAATAGTAATATATTAGTTAATTTTAAAAAGGTCAGGAAAAAAAATTTTGTCTCATCCGGCTATAAAATAAAGCTCTTTATTGATAAAGATTCCTGCAAACCTTTCGCAGCAGA
>CAYSAA010000238.1:0-4189 GCA_964428905.1 uncultured Atribacterota bacterium | reverse complement strand
TAAGCGAAAAGCATCAGCAAAGGACCCCTGGAATTGAATATCTCCGGTTCCCCAGATTGAAATAAAGAATGGTTTTTTTCTTTGTACAATTTGATCTAGTATATCTTTAGAAGTTTTCAAAACAAAATCCGGTGAATCAGAATCTGTAAAATGAAAACCATTTTCAGTAGTTTCCCAAAAATAACTTTTTCCATTAACAATCCATTGAATCTTTTTCTGCCAATCATGAAATCGGACTTTTTTAAATCCAGATTGGTTTCCCCACTCAAGTAATTTTTCTAAATCCTTTCTAATGCTCATTAACATTCATCCTCTTTCCGAAAAATTTATAATTGTATAATTCTTTTGAAATTTCTAATATCTTCGTTAATGTTCCTGGGGATATCATTCTCTAATAAAATCGTCAAATTTTGAATTAAAGCCATTTCCTCTCTATATTTATTTATAGGTTTTTTTTGCATTTTGGAATATGGGTCCATAAATATCCTTATCCCTAATAACACACCCTGTAGAAATGCCATAAATCATTAATTGAGAGCATTGGCTACAAGTAATACAACATTTTGATGGGTCCATCTTGCCTTTTGTTAAAATATCTTTTACAAAATCAGGATAGGCAAAAGCCTGTCTTCCGAAACCTGCTATAGACTGATTTTTTTCTTTGATATTTGCTGAAGCTACCATAGGAGCAAATTCCCCTAGCCAGGTATATCCACTTCCCATCACCGGAATAGAGGGAATATTTTTTTGGATTTCTTTGGCAAATAAAATCAATCGCTCAACCCCTTTTAGGGGATGTTCCGGTTGCTCCCACCCATTAATAACCGGTATATTAAAGGGGCGTGTAACATGGGGATTCAGATAAGGAGTCCCGGCAGTTACATTGATTATTTCTACACCCAGCTGAACTAATTCTTTCGTTAGCTTTTTTGTTTCCGATAAATCAAAATGCTGTTCTTCATTCTTGGATAAGTCTACTCCCCAAGAATTTTTAGAACTGAGCATGTCCGAGGCGTTCATTCTAACACCTAAAATCAATTCGGGAACCATTCTCTTTATTTCCATTAAAATTTCTTTGATCAACCTAGTTCGGTTTTCATATGAACCACCAAACTTTCCTTCTCTGTCTCTGGCTCCTAGAAGTTCATTAATTAAATATCTGTGGCAAGATTTTATATCAATTGCATCAAAGCCTGCCCGAAAAGCCCATTTTGCAGAATCAATATATTTCTCTTGCAGTTGCTCTAATTGATAATCATCAACAATAGGATAATTTTCATCAATATTAACTGCTTGATCATAAAGTAAGTCATGAACAGCAATTACTGGTTTACGAGTATGATTGTATTTACTGAATCGACCAGAATGGGTTAATTGTAATACCAAAAAGGGTTGGTGCGAAGAACCAAAACCATTTTTTGCCTCTTTTCTTATTTTTTTCAGCAATTCTTTAAAATCTGCTAATGTGTTTTGGTTAATCATCAATTGATGATCATTTGTTCTCCCATCCGGAGATATAGCGGTTGCTTCAAACCAAATTAAACCGGCACCACCTCGGGCATAACGTATATAACGTCTTGAGGTTAATTTCCCGGGAAGACCGTTTTCGCTGGCATCAAAACCTTCCATTGGTTGAATCGCCAATCTATTAGGAATTTGTTTCCCACAAATGAATAAAGCTTTGGTTAGATAACTTAAATCCTGATCAAATTGAAGTTTTATATTATTCTTTTTTATAAAATCTTCCAATTCCAGGATATCACTAAACTTTTTCTTCATTTTTTATTCTCCATTTTGTTTTGTATTACCATGATTCCCTTAATAATCCCTAATCGTTACTGTGGATTCATTTCTCTATAAAATCTACATTTTATAGACTTAAAGCCTAACTCTTAAATAGCAGTTTTTTCTTTTATTTTGTCTGTTTGTTTCCAGTAAAATTTGCCTTGAGTAATGCAACAATACTCGGGCCAAACAGCACTAATATTGTAATAATTAACAATAACAGACTGATTGGTCTAGATAAAAAAGTTGTCCAATCTCCTCTGGACAAAATCATCGCTCTTCTTAAATTTTTTTCAAAAATTGGTCCCAATATCATACCCAGTACCAAAGGTGCCGGAGAAAAACCACATCTTCGTAAGAAAAAACCCACAATCCCGGCTACAATCGCAATAAACACATCAAATAAAGAATCCCTCATACCATATGACCCTATCAAACAAAGTAATAGAATAATTGGAATCATATATTCTTTTGGCAAACTTATTAATTTTGAAAAATACTTAGCCCCAATAAGACCGATGATAACCATTAAAAATACTGCCAGGGAAGCGCTAATAAAAATTGATGAAACAAAAGGCATTTGATCTCTAAATAGCATAGGACCAGGGCGTAATCCATGAATAATTAGAGCTCCCATGAGTACAGCAGTCATTGGATCACCAGGAATCCCTAATGTCAACATAGGTATTAAAGCTCCACCGGTACTGGCATTATTCGCTGTCTCAGGTGCTGCAACTCCTTGCAAACACCCTGTACCCATTTTATTCCCACTGGAAGAAAATCTTTTTTCCTGGCCATAAGCCACTAAAGATGCAATGGAACCACCGGCAGCAGGAATGGCTCCTACAAAAACTCCTATAAGTGAACATCGCAAATAGGTTGGCCAAAGCGTGAGTATTTCTCTAAAATTAGGAATAATATTTTTTACTTTCTGAACAACTCTTTCTCTTATATCAATTTCCATAATCTGTATAAACATTTCTGTCAGCCCATAAACTCCAATCATTACCGGAATTATATTTACACCAGTAGTTAGTTCTGTTTGACCAAATATAAACCTGGGATATGCTGTAATATTATCTATGCCTACAATCCCTATCATTAAACCTAATACTCCGGATATTAGTCCTTTTACCATATTACCAGGAGAAATTAAAGCAATAATACTCAATCCTAATAATGCAATTCCCACAAATTCCTGAGCACTAAAATTTAAAGCAAAGCTGGCAACTATAGGAGCAAATAAAGCCAATATCACTATACTAAACATCCCCCCTATCCCAGAAGCAATTGTTGCCATGCCAATCGCCTTACCGGCCTCTCCTTTTTTGCACATTTCATAACCATCTAAACATGTAGCTATGGCTGATGGAGTGCCTGGAATATTTACCATGATGGCAGAAATAGAGCCTCCATAAACAGCCCCCATGTATAAACCTAGCAAGAAGGCAAAAGATATGATCGTGTCCATACCAAAAGTAAAAGGCACGAAAACAGCAATCGTCATCGTTGCAGTTAAACCAGGTAATGCTCCAAAAATTATACCAATAAAAACGCCGGCAAAAATACCAAAATAAATCAAAGGATTGGTAAAAAAATGTAATCCGGCTAAATATAAATCTAGAGATAATAAATTCATGGGAATTTACCAACTATTCAATTTTTATTTTCTACTAAAATAATATGCCCTTTGGAAATCGTACTCTAACAAAAATATCAAATATAACAAACATGATAAATGTAATGAATAAAGAATACATGATTATTCGGGAAATTTTCTTTTCAATAGAAGCTAGCATCCTTGAAATCACGACTAAAAAAATAAAAGTGGCTGAAGCAAATCCCAGCCAATTCAGCAGATAGATATAAACAAACAACATTATAATTGAAATGCCCAGATAAATTTTGGTCTGCAACGTACTTTGACCCCAAAATTTTTCTTCTTCATCTTTTAAAACTAGATCTACTTCGGCTTTATCCTTATTCTTTTGTGATTTCTTGCTT
The DNA here is from genome assembly GCA_964428905.1 of uncultured Atribacterota bacterium. Lineage (GTDB taxonomy): Bacteria > Atribacterota > Phoenicimicrobiia > Phoenicimicrobiales > Stramentimicrobiaceae > CAYSAA01. The sequence continues at coordinate 400 of CAYSAA010000238.1, read as the reverse complement.
GCTAATTTATTAATCATCTGAATTAAATAAATAGTACTAAGTAAAAAAAGCAAACCTGACAATAACATTGGATAAAAACCGGGATTTTGAGCTTTAGGAATACCAGAATTTACGGGATAATGTATAGCTACTGAATAAATATACAAAGAAAGAATATAAAAACAAATGATGGCGACAAAATCTTTGGTTTGGTTAAGTAAATTCATAAAATATTGAACCTCAGTTTTAAATTCAAGCGCTGTAAGCCCCATTTGATCTCTGGCTCGCAGCGCCTGAATATACTTAGTTGAGCTCTTAAAACTTTTAATTAATCATCTACTAATTTAATTCCCAAAACTTCAACTATATAGTCAAGGTCTTCTTCTACCCCTTTAAGAAAATCCCTGAACTTCTCAGGTCC
>CAYSAA010000237.1:0-4580 GCA_964428905.1 uncultured Atribacterota bacterium | reverse complement strand
CAATGACTGCTATAATGACTGGTATCAATGTTTTGGCAAATATACCACAATTTACAAGAAAGTTGAAGCGATCGCAGACGCTGTTGGAAAAGTTGATATCCAGAATATCCTAAACCAGTACCAGACCATCGATAGTATCGATACACTCGCAGCAGCAGCCGGAATTACCAATGTCCAACCTATCTTAGATGATTTCGGTGATGTTTGTGATGCCAATCTCTACGGATTAGTTGATATGATCTGTGAATGGAACTGCTGCCTGGCTCCCGGAACTACCGGTGGTGGTGGTGGACCGACACCTGATCCCTGTGCGGATAACAATCCTCCTTACGACATAGACCTTGATAACAAAAGTGCAGTTGTTGGACAGCTTTATACCGGTACAGTTACTGCAGAGGATGATGACGATGATGACACCTTGACTTTTGCCTATTCTGAAGGTTACACTCCTCCGGGAGACATGGCGATTGATTCAGAGACCGGTGTGATTACTTGGACTCCCACTGAAGAGGATATCTGTGTCTGCGAACAAATTGCCTCTTCGACGTTGAGACAAAAATCTGAACTAATTGATGCCATAATTTGTGATCTCATTCAGGTGACAGTAAGTGACCCATGTGAATCCGTTGATGCCGAGTTTTGTGTTTCCGTTCAACCATCATATAAATTAACCATGCAAGTTTCACCGGTTGGCAGTGGCACAACTGATCCGGCAATTGGCGGACCTTATCTATATACAGCTGGGGAAGTAATAGATATTAGTGCTTTTGAATCCGGAGACTATCAATTTTTAAGTTGGACCTCAACGGCAGGAACTTTTGGTAATCAAAATAATCAAAATACTACTTTTACCATGCCAGCCCAGGATGTGACAGTAACTGCTATTTTTAGACTTGAAGAATTTTTTGACGGTGGCAATGTCACTGTAGGATTTGAGGATTTGCCTTCAGCACCTGAATCTGATTTTGATTATAATGATTTTATTCTGGATATTACCACTACATTAACAAAGATTACAGAAGGAAGCGAAGTTAAATTAAAAGAAATCCAGTTCACTTTTGCTCCGAAAGCGAGGGGAGCAGGGAAGAATAGTTCCTTCTGGTTCAATATCCCTGATGATATTTTTGTTTTAGAAGGAGGTAATAATGCAGAATACGAGTTAATAATTAACGATAGTATCCATTCTTCGGGATCTTCAGGAAACTATGATCCGACTAATTCTTTAGATTTAATGGTTATTCCCTGGGCGAGGGAAGCCTTTGACGAAGACCATAATCATACCAATACCTGGGAGTTTGATTATAGTGAGACTCCTCCTATTTTGGAAATACCTTTTGTGGATTCCGGGGTTACAGCACAATTAACTATTGTTTTTGACCAACCGATTTCGTTTGACTTTTCAGGATATGATCCTTATTCAGATATGCATGGCCAGGGACTTTTCTTTATACCTTATTTGAAGGTATATTCCGGCGGATCATCTCCGATTCCTGTTTCACCAGAAGACATAATCAACGAACCTGATATGGGTATTGATGAAAGAATAATTACAGTACCTGTTGACGATGGATGGGAATGGCCTGAAGAAGGTATTTTTATCTGTGATGCCTATCCTGATGTAGGGCATACGGGAGATATACCTGATAATTTCCCAACAGGCTGGTGGCTAAATCCAGCTGAAGATGGAGAAGATGGCTATGGCGGTATTTATGGTGACGGATTACCGAAACCTTATTAGGAATTAGGAAGCTGTCACGGGGACGGTTCTATTGACAACATTATTGTAGAATAAATACAACTAAATAAAAATCCTGAAATAGGAAAAGAAGGTTCTAAAAAACATTCAAAGCCTATTTCAGGATTTTTTTAATTTGACTTGATTTTGCTTTGATGTAAAATTAAGTAAGAAGTGTTGTCATAACAAATGGTAGTTTTTATATTTAGGGTTATTAGGAAAACATTGTAATGGACAAAGAAAAAATAAATAAACTGCTCATTGAAGGATATATTGCAATAAGAGAAGAAGATAAAATAATTAATCAAGAGTGGGAAAAAATTACCCTGGAAGAGTGGGATTAGTATGACTAACAATCAAAATGAAGAATATAAAAAATTAAAGAGAAAATATTTCTGGATACGTTTGTTGATGCATATTCCCAATTTCTTTAAATTGGCATTTCGTCTGGTAAGGGATAAACAGGTTCCTTTATATCTAAAAATCATTTCCTATGCCGCTTTTATCTACGTTCTATCACCTTATGACTTTATTCCAATATTTTTACTTCCTTTTATTGGCTGGATAGAGGATGTTATCATCTTTGTCATCTGCATGAAATTACTGGTAAGCCTCAGCCCGCCAGAAGTGGTGGAGAAACACGTTAAAGCCATTGATTTAGAGATGAAGCAGCGATTCAGACAGACTTTTTATCGAAAATGAAGAAAGTATCGAGTATTAAATACAGTAATGAGTAACAAGTAATTAGTAATGAGCAAACTAAAATTTACCAATTATTCTTGGTCTGCCAGTCAAAAGGGTATTGCGTCAAAAATCAGTATAACGTATAACGTAACAAACAGGGGACGGTTCTCTGTATCAGACAATGATACAGAGAACCGTCCCCTGTTTGGTGCACCCCCACCTCAGTCCTCCCCCCTCAAGGGGGAGGAAACGAGTAATAAATAAAGTTTACAGTTATTAGTTTTCAGTTTATAGTTAAATACAAAATTTAAGGAAATTCAAAGTAAAGATTTAAGTCAAAATTGCAAAATTGGAAAAATGGAAAGATACAAAAATTTATGCTCAGAATTACTTTTTACTAAAAAACTAAAAACTAAAAATCTATCCCACAATTATTTCTCACTATTAAAATCAATTGCATAATATCCCGATAGCCTATACAATATAATTAAACAGGAAGCTGACTTGAAATAAAAATATAAAAAAATTGGAGGGATATTCTGTGAAAGAAGTCACTAAAAAAGTAATTGGAAAGCTGATCGAGGAGAAAGATGACCTTTGTATTTCAATTTATATGCCTACCAGAGCTGCAGCCAGTAGTGAAGTGAAAAAAATGCCCATTCAATTGAAAACTCTGCTTAATAATGTGAAGAAAGAGTTAGAAGAGAATCATAGTATGGATTCTCGGGAAATAGAAAAATTGTTGAAACCTGTTAGTGATTTAGTTGGAGATAGAATATTCTGGCAAAACCAAAAACAAGGTCTGGCAATATTTATTAACACAAAGCAATTCAGTTATTTTCGCCTACCCGGTGAATTACCGGAAATTGCTACCGTTAACCAATACTTTAATATTATTCCCTTAATCCCTGAGATCATGTTTAACAATATTTATTATGTGCTTGCTTTAAGCAGGAATCAAAACAGGATATTTCGTTGTACTAAAGGAAGTGTAGAAAAAATTGATATTGAAGGTATTCCCGAAAGCATTCAAGAAATAATGCAATATGATGAATCTGAAAAGACACTACAGTATCATTCAGGTGGTGGTGAATCAGCCATTTTTCATGGACAAGGTGTGGTGGATGATGAAAAGAAAGAAGAGCTATTACAGTATTTCCGAATGATTGATAAGGGGCTTAACAAATATTTTAATCAGAAAAATCAAAAACAAAAAATTCCCTTGATTGTAATGTGTGTTAAAGAATTGTTCCCAATTTATAGAGAGATAAATACGTATCCCTATTTGCTGGAAAAGAATATCGAAGGAAACCCGGATGAAATTACCCCTGATGTGGTCCACAAAAATGCCTGGAATATTGCCAAAGATTATTTTGATAATCAATTGGAAGTTATTAATAGAATGTACCATGACTTAAAGGGAACCGGGAAGACATCGACACAATTAGAGGACATCGTTTCCGCTGCCTGTTTCAGCAGGGTGGAAAATTTGTTGATAAAAAAGAATGTTTCACGACCTGGCAAATTTGATGCTGAAGAGAATAAAGTTTACTTGCCAGAAGAGGGAAACGAACATTACGATCAATATGACCTGTATAATTTTGCTGCCATTAATACTATTTCTAATGGCGGGCAGGGATATGTACTGGCAGAAGAGCAGATGCCTGATGGTGAAGACATTATCGGGATGTATAGATTTTAAAATCGTATCGAGCATTACATACAGTAATAAGTGACAAATGATGAGTGATAACCTAATTATTAAGATGCGAGTTGCAAGATAATAAATGGTTTTTAGTTTTCAGTTAAAATATACAAGATGTAAATTGAAAAAAACATTTTTCCTCAAGATTGACCAGATATTAGGAAATTATCTTCTACTCATACTTTCCTCTCCCACCGAGGGGAGAGGGAAATTTTCGATTATCCTCCGATGGGAGAGGGAAGTTTTCAGAAAACTTATTTTTCATCTTGCATTTTGTATTTAACTGAAAACTGTAAACTGATAACTGACAACGGTTTTTAATTGGACTCGATACTATTTCTATTTACACCATACACATCTAATGATAAAATACCCTCAGTATTAAAAAGTATAATTTGTGATAGGTAATTTTCATGCGCATCAGTATTCAATCTCTGGGTTGCCCCAAAAATTTTG
>CAYSAA010000236.1:0-2943 GCA_964428905.1 uncultured Atribacterota bacterium | reverse complement strand
ATATGCTGAAGAAACAATTATGATTGAGCCTCCAGAATCTGAGGGTAAAGAAGTTTTAGATAACTTTATCGAGGTGATGATAAAAATATCCCAGGAAGCTAAAGATAACCCTGACCTATTGAAATCAGCACCGCACAACACACCTATTAGCCAAACAGACGATGTTATGGCTGTAAAGAGACCTATCCTGACTTATGATGATGAATTAAGCTTAAAAAATGAATTGAATTATAAAGAAGAAGATATTAATTTTTAATAGGAGGAATGAAATGCCTGAAGACGGTTTATTAAAAACACCACTTCATGAGGAACATATTCAACTAAATGCTCGTATGATTCCATTTGATGGTTTTGATATGCCTGTTCAATATACTAGTATTATTGAAGAACACCAAGCTGTTAGAAATCAATTAGGTATATTTGATGTTTGTCATATGGGAGAAATTGAGATTAAGGGGCCTGATGCCCTTACCTTTACAGATTTTCTTTTAACTAATCGTATCAGTAATATGAAAGATGGCTCTATAAAATACTCGCCAATGTGCTATGAACACGGTGGGCAAGTTGATGACCTATTTGTTTATAAAATAAACAATCAATCAATACTATTGGTTGTCAATGCTTCACCAAAATACTCTGAGAAGGATTACCAATGGATTAAAAACCACGTTGGTAATTTTAAAGTTGAAATAAATAATAAGAGCAAAGAATGGGGGGAGGTAGCCATTCAGGGACCATTATCCGAAAAAATGTTAAAACCCTTTTTTAAAGGAGATTTACCCCTATCAGATCTGAAAAGATTTAAGTTTATTTTTGGCAAGCTTTTTGATAAGGATGTTCTAATATCCCGAACTGGATACACCGGAGAAGATGGATTTGAAGTATATACTTTTAATGCTACTGATATCATTAATATTTGGAGTCAAGCATTAGAAGAAGGTGAGAATTTTGGTATTAAGCCATGCGGACTAGGTGCAAGAGATACTACCCGCTTTGAGGTCGCCTATTGGCTCTATGGCAATGATATCGATGAGAATATAAATCCTCTAGAAACAGGTCAGGGATGGACTGTTAAATTTGATAAGGCAAATTTTATTGGTAAAGAAAGTTTACAAACAATTAAAGACAATGGCATAACCAGAAAATTAGTTGGGCTTTCCGTTCCCCAAGGAGGAATACCTAGGAATAAAATGGAAGTTCAAAAAAATAATCAAAAAATAGGTTTTATAACCTCGGGAAACTATTGCCCTTCATTAAAGAAAGTTTATGCTATGGCAATATTGGATTTACCTTATACTCAAACTGGAACACAGGTTGACATTATAATCAGAAACAGACCTATCAAAGCAGATATTGTATCATTGCCTTTCTTAGCACCAATCAACAAAAGATAAATAAATATTTGATTTTAATTTATTTTCGTTTCATAATAAAAAATAAGATAAATTTTATAGAAAGGAGGCATATATTAATTTTTAGCAGGAGGTGATGATATAGGTTTAATATTTTGTTTATATTTATAATTGGTTAATTTAGCAAAAAATTTACCGATTCTTTTATTAATAAATTAGAGATTTAGGAGGTTAATTTGTTATGACAGCAATTATGGATATTCTGACCATTATTGATGATTTTGTCTGGGGACCACCAATGTTGATTATCCTGGCTGGAACTGGTCTTTTTTTAACCATACGATTAGGTTTCCCTCAATTTAAGCATTCTGGACATGGTTGGAAATTGATTTTTAGTGGGCTTACTAAAAAAGATAAAAGTGAAGATGAAGCAGGAGAAATTACCCCTTTTCAGGCCCTGACTACCACTCTTGCTGCTACCGTTGGAAATGGTAATATTGCCGGTGTGGCAACTGCTATTGCATCAGGCGGACCTGGTGCTGTTTTATGGATGTGGGTTATTGCTCTGGTAGGAATGGCAACCAAACTCACTGAAGCTACCTTGGGTGTGAAGTACCGAATCAAAGATAAAGATGGTGCATTGGCTGGTGGTTCTATGTATTTCATAGAAAAAGGGGCTGGACAAAAATGGTTGGGGTGGATCTTTGCATTATTTGGTGCTTTAGCCGCTTTTGGAATTGGTGATATGGTTCAGACTAACTCTATGGCATTAGTTGGAAACAGTGTTTTCGGTATTCCTCAGGTTGTTACAGGAATTGTACTTACTATATTGATCTGGTTAGTTGTCATCGGAGGAATTAAGAGAATCGGTGAAGTAACCGAAAGACTGGTGCCTTTTATGGCAATATTCTACATTGTAGCAGCAATAATTATCATTATTGCAAAAATTAATATGGTTCCCTGGGCTTTTGGAGAAATTTTTAGAAGTGCTTTTAGTGGAAGGGCTGCCTTTGGAGGATTTGCAGGAGCTACCGTTGCCCAGGCTATGCGTTTTGGTGTTGCCCGCGGTATTTTTTCAAACGAAGCTGGATTAGGCAGCGGAAGTATAGCCAATGCTGTTGCTAAAACCAAACACCCTGTTAGACAAGGGTCAATTGCTATGATTGATGTAATGATTGACACTCTAATCATTTGCACTATGACTGCTTTAGTTATTCTTTTGACTGATTCCCTAGGGACAGGATATACTAGTACACAGCTAACTGCCCATGCCTTTTCAACTGTCTTAGGTGGCATAGGAGGGCCAATTGTTGCACTTGGTTCCCTACTGTTTGGTTATTCTACTGTTATTGCTTGGGCTTATTATGGCCAACAATGTACTCGTTTTATAATGGGTCCCGCCTTTGTAAAAGGCTATCTCTGGATATTTGTTATTCTTGCCTTCCTTGGCTCTGTTGTTGAAGTTCCCTTTGTGTGGTTACTTACAGATGCCTTAAATGGTGCTATGGCTATCCCGAATTTAATTGGACTATTACTTTTAAGCGGAGTTATGGCAGAACAGGTCAGGGAATATTTTTCCAATCCTGAAATG
>CAYSAA010000235.1:0-6887 GCA_964428905.1 uncultured Atribacterota bacterium | reverse complement strand
TAATAAAAATACATTAAAACAGCTAGGTTTAAAATCACCCTATTCGATATTAGGCCTTTACCAGGGAGTCCCTATTACTCGTCGGGGAATTCATTATCGTAATGTGATGCCTGATCGTATCACTATCTTTAAAAAAGCTTTTCTGCGAAAAGGGGAAAGCGATAAAACAATCAAAGATAATATAAAGAGAGTGGTGATACATGAAATTGGTCATTATTTTGGACTTAACGAGTGTGACTTATATGCTATTGAAAGGGACAATAGTAATAAAAAAAATAAAAATATTTGAGAGAACGGCATGATTCATTTATTGACAGCAAAGATAATAAATATTGCAGAATCTTTATGGTTAACTGTTGCGATTGGCATAATTATGACCCAGTCATTTTCAATGATCCGCATGGACTATTCTATAAACAATTGTAAATTTACTGGCCATTACTTTGAGGTTTGTAAACTCCAACCCCAGGGAAAGCCGGGCTATCTCAGAGCAGATACCATACACCAGGGAGGCCAAAAAGGAGTGTATCATAGCAATACCGTGGATGAGGTTATACAATGAAGCAATAGGGGCAACAGAAAAGATTACAGAAGAATGTCTTCTTCCCTTACTGGAGAAGATCATAACCAGTTATCCTTACCAGATTATCAATTTCCATGCCGATAATGGTTCAGAATATATCAATCAGAAGGTGGCAGAGATGTTAAATCATCTCCTGATCAAACTGACCAAGGGCAGACCCAGACATACTAATGATAATACTCTGGTAGAGACCAAAAACGGCTGGATAGTAAGAAAATGGCTGGGCTATAGCCCTATAAAACCAGAACATGCCCAGAGGATCAATGGTTTTTATTTTGAATGTTTTAACGAGTATTTGAACTTCCATCGTCCCTGTGCCTTTCCTAGGGAAGTCATAGACAGCAAGGGAAAGATCAAGAAGAAATACCGCTACCAGGACTATCAGACTCCTTATGAAGAACTAAAAAGTATCCCTGATGTCTGGAAATACTTGAAAGAAGGTATCACTCTGGAATTGTTAGACAAAATAGCTGAAAAATATACCGATAATGAAATGGCTGAAAAAGCGCAGCTTGCCAGAGAGAGATTATTTGATAAAATAATAGCAGCATGACTCTTGCTTTCAGGCTCATTTTTGGATTAGAAAAGAAAAGAATTAATCTTGACTTTAAGAAAAATAGATTATATAATTAATTGTTAATAAGTAATTATTAATAATTAATAGAGTAAATAAAATGAAAGAATTTAAAAAAATACTTCCAATTAAAATTTCTGATTTAATCATTGAACAAATAAAACAGATGATAGAATATGGTATTTTCAAACCGGGTGAAAAGCTTCCATCTGAAATTAAACTTGTGAGGCAATTGGGAGTGAAACTTGGTGAGGTTAAAGATGCATTTAGAAAATTAGAATTCTATGGAATATTAGAAACTAAACCACAAAGTGGAACTTTTGTAGTCAATTTTGAAGCAAATACCTTAGTAGCATTGATTGATAATATTCAGACTATCGAGAAATTTTCAGAAGCTGAAGAAATAGAGTCCTTAATGGATACCAGAATAATTTTAGAAATGCGTTCTGCTGAACTTGCAGCTATCAGAATAGATAAAGATTCTTTTAGCAATATAATGAAAGCACATGATATTTATGCTAAGGCATCTTCAAAAAGAGTAAATAATGATATTTGTTTTCACCTAAAAATTGTTGAAGCATCAAAAAGCCCCTTTTTAAGATATTTAATTACCCTAATCTCTCCTAAAATTATTAGTATTATTGATAATTCAGAATCGAATAGAGATAAAGAAAATATTTTTGAATACTACAAAAAGACATTGGCAGAGCATCAAAAAATAATTCAAGCAATAAAAGAAAAAAATCCAAACAAGGCAGCAAAAGCCATGAAAGAACATTTGGAAAATTCCTTAATGCAAATCATAAATAAGTAGATAATTTCCTATTTTTTTGCCATGGCTATTGAGCAATGAACAGAAAAGCATTTTGGATCTTTTTGAAAAGTATTTGTATCTTTTGATTATTATAATTACTATAATGATTTTAATTTTTTTAATACATATTCATATAATTTTCAATGGCAAGGTTGAAACATCATATTGCCATTAGGAAATATTGTTAATAATAAATCTTAATTACGAGAGAACAATTGAATTGAAGGAGGGAAACCAATCATGGCAATTAGTTTTGATTTTATCCCCAAAGATGTAGAAAAAATTGAAACAAAACATAGGAGAATAGTAACCAAAATCCCTGTTCCTGAATCTTTGGGAATTATCGAGGAACTCAGAAAAAATGAACCGCGTTCGATGAGTGGTCAACCTATTGTTCTTTGGGATAAAGCTGAAGGCTTTAATGTTTATGATAAATTTGGCAATAAATGGATTGATTTTAGTTCGGGTGTTGTTGTAGCCAATGCAGGGCATTGTAATCCAGAGGTAAAGAAAGCAATTATTGAGCAGGCAGAACAGGACTTGTTGTATAATTATTGTTTCCCAAGTGAAATAAGAAGCAAACTTGTAAAAACGCTTATAGAGATAACTCCGGCATCTATGGGAAAAGTATTTTTACTAACTACAGGTGCGGAATCTACTGAATGTGCAATCAAACTTTCCAGAACATTTGGTCAAAGAATAGGTGGTAAAGAAAAAATTAAAATAATCACTTTTGATGATGCCTTTCATGGAAGGACTTTAGGTGCACAGCAAGCTGGAGGTTCGGCAAAATCCAAAGAATGGATTGTAAATCTCGATCCTGACATTAATCAGGTTCCTTTTCCGAATAGTTTTAAATACTCTTGGGCTAATACTGATGATCCTGATTACTCAGATGAAAAATGTTTTAATATGTTTTTGCATTATTTGCATGAAGAGAATATTAAACCCACTCAGATAGCGGGGATTATGTCTGAAACTTTTCAGGGTGGCTGGGTTGAATTAATGCCAAAAGGATTTGCCCAAAGATTAAGAAAATTTTGTGATGAGCATGATATTGTTCTTGTTTTTGATGAAGTGCAGGCAGGCTTTGGTAGAACCGGCAAATTGTTTGGTTTCGAACATTATGATATTATTCCAGATCTAATTTGTTGTGGAAAGGGAATTTCAAGTGGTATGCCATTGTCAGCAGTAATTGGTCGTAAAGAAATTATGGACTTATACGGTCCAAATGAGATGACTAGTACTCATACTGGAAATCCGATCTGTTCTGCTGCTGCTTTGGCTAGTATAAACTATATTTTAAGAAATAACCTAGTTGAAATGTCCGATAATTTAGGCAAAATCTGTAAAGAGAAATTAACTACAATACAGAATAAATATCCTAATATAATTGGACAGGTCAAGGGAGCTGGTCTTGTATGGGGCATTATCATTATAAAGAATGGGACCAAAGAAATTAATCCCAATCTTGCACATGATATAGTAAGGATTTCTGTTGAAAAAGGTTTATTATTTTTTGCACCAGTTGGTGCTGGGGCTACTATTAAGGTATGTCCGCCTTTAGTAATTACTGAAGAGGCCTTAATAGAAGGGCTTGAAATACTTGATCAAGCCATTTCGGTAGCAATTAGTTAATATTTAAAATGGTTTTCAGGAATCAAATCAGGCAAGGGCAAAAATTATACGCTTAAATTGATATATTGGACAGTAGGACGGAAAATGAAAGGAGGTAAATGATAAGAATACGAACGAACTAAGTTATAGAGAAGAATGTGGTTATAATAGTATATGTGTTAGGTTTAATAAGTTCCAAAAGAATATTTAAAATCATTATAAGAGGTGAATCAAATGAGAAAGAAAATTATTTTCTTATTAGTAATATTAATTATAATAGCTTCCACTAGTTTTGTTCAAGCGAAGACAGTGATCAGATATGCTACTGCCTTTGAACAAGGTCACATTATTGCTCAAGGTATGGAAAAGTTTAAAGAATTGGTAGAAAAATCTGAGCAAGAAATTGAAGTCCAGATATTTACTGGTGGTAGTTTGGGTTCAGAAGAAGAGCTATATGAACAGGTTGCTAATTGTGCTGTTGAGATGCAATCTGGAGGTATCTTTTATCTTCATTTGTATACCCCACAGTATTCCTTTATAGATGTTCCATATATAATGAAAGATTTTGATCATATGAAAGAATTTTTTTGGAATAGCGATCTTGGATTAACTGTGCAAGAACTACTTGAGACCAGAGGAAATCAAAAAACTTTAGCAATCATGTATAAAGGAACCCGTCAGATGACTGCTAATAGACCTATTTATTCGACTGCTGATCTGGCTGGTTTAAAACTCCGTCTTCCTCAGATACCTAGCTTTGTAACTATATGGCAAGGTATGGGAGCCAAACCTGTACCAATTCCCTTACCGGAATTATTTACTGCTCTTCAAACTGGTGTAGCAGATGCTTCTGAGGGAGAACCTAGTCAAATTTGGAGCCATAAACTCCACGAAGTACAAGATTATTTAATTATGACTAACCATAAAGTAGAAATGGCAGACATGACCATTAATAAAGATTTTTTTGCCGAATTAACTGAAGAACAACAAGAAGTGATTATGAATGCTGCAACTCAAGCTTCGGAGTGGGCTACTGAAAAGAGCCTGTCTGAAGAAGAAGGGTTGATTAAAAAATTAGAAGAAGAAGGTATGGAGATTATTATCCCAGATGCTGCAGAATTTAAAGCCAAAGCTGAACCAATTATTGAGGAACTTTTCAAAACAGACTGGCCCGTTACAACTTGGGACGAAGTATTAAGATATGCTGATTAAAAAAAATCAATAAGTAACAGTAAAGTGATGGTTATTACCCAAAAACCATCACTTTACTGTTTTTATTAGACATGACAAAGAGGGGTTATATTTTGGAAAAATTTAAAAATATTTTAGGTTATGTTATTACTGTACTATTTGTTGGACTCTTCTTTTGTGCCATCTTACAGGTTTTGTCTCGATATATATTACCTTATTCTATTCCTTGGACTGAGGAATTCGCCCGTTTTTTAATTATCTATATTGTTTTTATTGGTGCAGTAATAGCGATTTATGAAAAAACCCATATTTCTATTATTATATTTATAAATAAATTACATACTCGAGAAAAATTAATAGTACAGACGATTATGAATTTATTCATACTTTTTTTTCTGTATTTAGTTTTTAGAGGTGGTATATCTACAACAATAAGGGGTTTTGGGATTGTATCTGGTTCAATGCCCAAATTTATGATTGGTTATGTTTATATCATCATACCAATCAGTGCATTTTTAATGGCTATTTTCCTGTTAAAAAATATCTTTGATGATATTATGACATTAAAAAAACTAAAAAGTGATAATGGTTAAAGGAGAATCTATATGGCAATTCTTTTTTTTGTAATCCTAATATTTTTTTTTCTCGCTGGCTTGCCAGTAGCATTTTCAATTGGCCTTACACCAATTATTTTAATGATAATAGAAGAAGGTAGTTTAAATGTTAATCTGAATATCATTGCCCAAAGAATGTTTTCAGGGATAAACAGTTTTGTGATTTTAGCAATTCCTTTTTTCTTGTTAGCAGGGAAACTAATGAATCACGGTGGAATGACCGATAAAATTTTTGAATTCAGTGACAATTTAATAGGACATTGGCGTGGAGGTTTGGGATATGTTAATGTATTAGCAAGCATGATCTTTGCTGGGATGACTGGTACTGCAATTACTGATGCTAGTGGCTTAGGAGCAATTGAAATAAAAGCTATGCGAGATAGGGGTTATGACGATGATTTTTCCATTGCTATTACTGCTACCTCGGCTACTATTGGTCCTATCATACCCCCTAGCCTACCATTGATATTATATGGAATTTTTAGTGGTACTTCTATTGCTAGATTATTAATTGGTGGAATAGTCCCTGGTGTTTTAATAGGCTTAGCTTTGATGTTCATGATAAGGATTTTTGTTATCAAAAAAAATTATCCTCAAAGGGAACGAGCAACATTTATTCAAACTTGGATTAGCTTTAAAGAGTCATTTCTTTCGTTGATTACGCCAATAATTATTATAGGTGGCATGATGAGCGGAATTTTTACTCCTACAGAGGCTGCTGCAATAGCTTCTCTTTATGCTCTTATTTTAAGTGTGTTTGTTTATCGAAAATTAAATTTAAAAGATGTTTGGAATATTTTTTATGAAACTGCAAAAGATTCAGCAATCATGCTTTTTATTGTATGTGGTGCTGCTCTATATGGTTGGCTATTAGTTCGTTCACAAGTCCCAAATCACATATTAGCATTTCTAACTAGTTTAAGCAGTAATCGATATGTAATTTTGTTATTATTAAATTTATTATTTCTTTTCATTGGTGCTTTTATGGAAACAATAGCATCTCTTACTATTTTAGTGCCAATGCTTGTTCCATTGTTGGTGGTTTACGGAATTGATCCCGTTCATTTTGGAATCATGATGGTTTTTAATTTAATTATAGGACTTGTAACTCCGCCTTTTGGAGAAATTTTATTTATGATGAACAAAATATCCGGTGTACCACTAGAAAGAATAATTAAGTCAATTTTGCCTTTTTTGATTCCACTCTTTGTAGCCTTAATTATCATTACTTATTTTCCACCAATTGTTACATGGTTACCTTCTATTATATTTAAGTGATAACTAGCCAATAAATGACATGTGCCAGGGGACGGTTGTTCGTTTCACGAGTTTATTTGTTATTCAATCTATCAGGTAAAAGGAATTTAGGAGTTTAAACACAAACAGTTGACGGTTCTCTGTTTGTCGGGCTGCATGATACTACAGGTAGCAAGGTCATCAAAAGAGTTAAACATGTAGAAAATACTAATAGTCAAAAACCTCTGGCCACTGATG
>CAYSAA010000234.1:0-9099 GCA_964428905.1 uncultured Atribacterota bacterium | reverse complement strand
CTATCTCATCGAGGAGAGATAAGAGGGAGGTAAAAAGAAAGCTTGTTATTTATTTAGAGCAATCGATGGGCTTAGCGCTTATTGGTTGTTTTTTTATTTTAATTATTTATTTTCTTTAACGAGGAAATGGTTGTCCTCAAAATTGATTTGTTCGGGATCTTTAATTTCAGGATGAAAGGGGGATTGTTCATATTACTGTGATAAAATAGTTTTTTTACCCGCTTTAGTTCAAAGTTAGTATCAGAAAAATTTTAGGGAGGAGTGTTTTAGAGCGATGTTTCGAAAGAATAGATTTAGTCAAATTTCTATTATATTTTTTTCTGTGATAATGGTTCTATTGTTTTTATCTTTAACAGGTTGGGCTATTCAGGAAGAAGAGAGCACAGGTACTTATGGGGTCTGGTCTTTGGTTCCCCCTATTTTGGCTATTACTCTTTGTATGGTGTTGAGAGAGGCTTTGATATCTTTATTTATTGCTGTTTGGGCTGGAGCAACCATTCTTCATAACGGTAATTTGTGGGCAGGTGTTAACAAGACAGCAAGTACCTTGGTAGGTTCGGTGGCTGATTCCTGGAATGCGAGTATTATCTTATTTTTCTTCGTAGTTGGTGGTTTGATGGGAATGATCTTTTTTCCGGTGGTGGGCAGGCATTTTTAGAATCATTAACCAAAAAAGCTAATAATTCTAAAATGGCACAAATTTTTTCCTGGTTGGGTGGAATTGTCATTTTTATTGATGATTACGCAAATTCAGCCTTTATCGGCAATTTATTTCGGCCTCTATCTGATAAATATCATATTTCCAGGGAAAAGCTTGCCTATATTGTCGATTCAACTGCTGCTCCTGTCTCTTCTATATTTCTTATTTCAACCTGGATCGGTTATCAGGTTGGGCTGATTGGTGAATCCCTACCGGAAAGCATTGAAGCATCTCCTTATTTCTTGTGGTTGCACAGTATTCCCTATAGCTTCTATTCGATCTTTGCGATTATTATGGTTGGAATTATTGCCTACACCGGTAGGGATTTCGGACCTATGCTAAGAGCAGAATATCGTTCCAGGACAACCCATGAGCTGTGGGCAAAAGATTCCAGGCCTTTAGCAGGCGCTTCAGAATTAAAGGTTGCCCAAAATGCTTCCTTAAAACCAACTAATTTGTGGGTACCAATTGTAATACTGGTAGTATTGTCGTTCTACTTCATGTGGTCAACGGGTGGCGGTAGTGCAGCCGAATCATTTTCCCAGGCTATATCTGATGCAGATTCCATGTTTTCCATCTTATTGGCTACACTTATTGCCTTTATCGTAGCCATGGTGATGTACGTAGCTCAAAAAATTGCTACTGTGGCGGAAATAATGGATTCCTTTATGAACGGGGCACGGATGATGGTTTATGCAACCCTGATTTTAATAACAGCCTGGTCAATCGGCAGCATATGTGATGAATTAGGAACTGCTCCTTATATCGTAAGTGCTTTGGGAGGAATTATGTCTCCGGTAATCTTACCCATTCTGACCTTTATTATTTCAGCACTGATTGCCATTTCTACCGGTACATCCTGGGGTACCATGGCTATTGTTGTACCAATCGTGATTCCTCTGGGAGTGACTGTAGGGGCGCCTCTTCCCATGGTCATTTCCAGTGTTTTAACCGGTGCCGTGATGGGGGATCATTGCAGCCCCATTTCAGATACTACGGTCATGTCTTCCGCTTTTGCCGGGTCTGACCATGTTGACCATGTCAAGACCCAGTTTCCTTATGCCATCACTGTTGCTTTTGTGGCTGTATTTTGCTATATCCTGGCCGGGATTGGAGTACCGGTTATTATTAACTTGATTATCGGAATTGTTCTGCTTTATGTTGTTGTACATCTGTTATCTTCCATTTCTGCCAGACAATTAGGCATAAGATTTCCTCTGGAAGAAACGGTGATGTTAAAAAATAAAAAATAAAAAAAATAATCTATATATTTTTCTTTTTACCTCAGGATATCTATCTTGCTTATTTTAATTAAAATAAGCAAGATAGATACTATTTCTCAAGTCCTGTCCCGCTATTTCCACAGATTTGACCTAACTAAATGTTACTTTTTTTAATTCATTCAAGATTAGCAAAAGAAATTGATTTATTGTTCTATAAATATTACAATTATAAAAGATAGAAAAGAAAGGGTGATTCTGTTTGAAAAAGCAAAATATTATTATTATGGGTGCTGCCGGGAGAGATTTTCATAATTTTAACGTTTTTTTTCGGAATAATGAAGATTATCAGGTAAAAGCTTTTACTGCTACCCAGATTCCTGACATTGCAGAAAGGAAGTATCCCGCTCAATTAAGTGGATCACATTATCCTGAGGGGATACCAATTTTTCCCGAGGAGGATTTACCGGATTTGATTCTACGATACAAGATTGATCAGGTCATTTTGGCTTACAGTGATTTACCCCATCAATATGTTATGGAAAGAGCTTCGTTGGTTCTGTCAAAGGGACCTGATTTCAGGTTGATGGGTCCCAAAAATACGATGCTACAGGCCAAAGTACCTCTAGTTTCTGTTTGTGCGGTCAGGACCGGAAGTGGGAAAAGCCAGACTAGCCGCAAAGTGACCCAGATATTAAGAGCAATGGGCAAACATGTGGTAGTTATTCGACATCCCATGCCGTATGGAGATTTAACCAAACAGATCTGGCAGCGGTATGAAAGCTACGATGATTTAGACAAATATAACTGTACCATCGAGGAGCGGGAAGAATATGAGCCCCATATTGACCTGGGCAGTATTGTCTATGCCGGGGTGGACTATGGGGAAATTTTACAAAGAGCCGAAAAGGAGGCTGATGTAATTGTATGGGATGGAGGGAACAATGATATTCCTTTCTATCAGCCGGATTTGCATATTGTAGTTACTGATCCCCATCGGGCGGGTCATGAAATGACTTATTATCCGGGAGCAGTGAATCTAAGGATGGCAGATATTGTAATCATTAATAAAATTGATACTGCTAATCCGGAAAATGTTGCCTTATTGAGAGAGAGTATTCATTTACTGGCACCGGAAGCAATATTGATTGAGGCAGCTTCACCCATTCAGGTTAATCAGGCAGAGACAATCAGAGGCCAAAAAGTTATCGTAGTTGAAGATGGTCCTACTTTAACGCACGGTGAGATGCAATATGGTGCAGGTGTGGTTGCCGCACAAAAATATGGTGCTAAAGAGATAATTGATCCCAGACCTTTTGCGGTAGGAAGTATTAAAGAGACCTATCAAAAATATCCTCTTATCGGTGCATTATTACCAGCCATGGGATATGGCAAAGAACAGATTAAAGAATTGGAATCCACTATCAATAATAGTGATGCTGAGCTGGTTATTATTGGAACGCCAATTGATCTAAGCAGGATTATGCATATTGATAAAAGATATGTCAGAGTAAAATATGAATTACAGGAGATTGGGAAGCCTGATTTAAAAGATCTATTACAAGAGAAATTTTCCGGATGTGAAGAGGTATAAAAAAACTAAATTGGATAATAAACAATAAATATTCAGGAGGTTCAAGATGTCCGAAGATCATCTATTGATGTCAACTCATTATCAGCCAGTTAGAGTAAGTAAGGGTTATACGGATCAGGTTCTTTATCTTAATTTATCTGAAAACGAGGTCAGGATAAAGGATGTACCTGCAAAAGTGAAAGAAGTGTTAACCGGTGGTCGTGGCTATGGTTTATGGTACCTATGGGAGGCAGTGAATCCGGAGACAAAGTGGAATGATCCGGAAAATGAATTGGTATTCTGTACCGGACCGATATGTGGAATTACCCAGTATTCGGGTTGCGGTAAGAGTCATGTGGTTAGTCTTTCTCCTGAAACGGGAAGTGCCAATGATAACAATGCCGGTGGCTATTTTGCTCCTTTTCTTAAATTGTCCGGTTGGGATGTTCTGGAAATTCAAGGCAAAGCTGCACAGGATGTCATTATTTTTATAGATGGCAATAAAGGGGAGATAACCGTACAGTCTTCTCCTTACCAGGATATAAATTCTTATCTGTTAGTAGAAAAATTAACCGACCGTTTTGCGGATAATGAACAGGATAAGTCTAATATCAGTATTGTTTCTGCCGGTCAGGGAGCAGAAAATTCCTTACTTGGAATGCTGAATTTTAGCTGGTATGATCGTTACCGGGGGAGAGTCCGCTATAAACAGGCAGCCCGAGGAGGAACCGGCACCATTCTCAGGGATAAAAAAATAGCTGCTATTATTGTTAAGGTTAAAGGTGTCGGAGGCACTAACAATAATCCTGCCAAACCAGAATTATTGAAGAAAGCAGGACAGCGTTTAACGAAAGAAATTCTGGAGCTGGATCATATTCAGAATGGGATGCGTGAAATTGGTACCATCAATCTTCTCGATCACATGAATACCCATGATTGTTTGCCTGTTCATAACTATCAATATGGAACACATCCACAGGCAGTTAATATTGGTAGTCAGGTTTGGTTGGAACGTTTTTCTCAGAAGCAAGCTGGTGATTCCTGCTGGATAGGATGTAATTTGCGCTGTTCCCATGCCGTTGATCAGTTTAGACTGAAAACCGGGCCTTTAAAAGGTCAGGAAGTGATTGTCGACGGACCTGAATATGAAACAGCAGCCGGTTTTGGCGGTAACTGTGGTTGTTTTGATCCGGATGTTGTTTTAGAAGCCAATTTCTATTGTGACCATTATGGGATGGATACCATCGGGGTGAGTACCACCATTGCTTTTTTGATGGAATGCTATGAAAACGGGATTTTAAATAAAGAGAAAACCGGAGGGTTGGATTTAGAATTTGGTAACAGTAATGCCTTATTGGAATTGATTCACCTGATTGCCCGGGGAGAAGGTTTTGGGAAAATTGCCGGGCAGGGAGTGCGTCTGTGCAAACAATATTTTGCGGAACATTATCAAGCAGATTTGGCCTTGTTAAATGATATCGGAATGGAATGCAAGGGTATGGAATTTTCTGAATATGTGACTAAGGAGTCCCTTGCCCAACAGGGCGGATATGGCATTGCCAATAAAGGTCCTCAGCACGATGAGTCCTGGTTAATTTTTATGGATCAGGTAAATCATCAGATTCCTACCTTCGAGGATAAGGCTGAGGCTTTACATTATTTCCCTTTATTCAGGACATGGTTTTCTTTGGTAGGGCTTTGTAAGCTTCCCTGGAATGATATTGAGCCAGCAAATAATAAGAAAAAATTTGCTGGTATGAATGCAGCCAAAGTGCCGGAACATGTAGAAAATTATTGTTGGATTTTTGAGGGAGTAACAGGGAAGAAGATATCTGCCGAAGATATTATTCTCCAGTCAGAGGCAGTTCACAATTTTCAGCGTCTATTTAATTTGAAAATGGGATTTGGAACCAGAAAAGATGATGCGATTCCCTATCGGGCTGTGGGACCAGTGACTGAGAAAGAATATCAGTCACGTGCCGAGATTTATGATCAACAACTCCAGGAAAAAGTTGGATATTCCATAGAAGGTAAAACAATTGAGGAAAAAATAAAAGCCCTGAGAGAATTTAGAGAAGATCAATATCAATTATTATGTGATGCCGTTTACAAGAGAAGAGGATGGGATGAGAATGGTGTGCCTGCCATGGAGACAGTCAAAAGACTAAGAATTGATTTTCCGGAAGTTTTGGAAGTTTGGCAGACTTATCAAAATAATCGATAGTATTTATCAATTTTTGAATCTTGTTTCTAGATGAGGCATAAAGATAATAAGAAAAAGACAGGAAAATCCCTGTCTTTTTCTTATAGATATAGAAAACACTTGACAGAAATTACTATTCGTCATAAAATGGTAATGGTAATCATTATCAATAAGGAATACTTCTATCATGAAGAATGGATTTGCTAAAGGAATAACAAAAGGTTGGCCAAGTCGTTTTAGAGGCTGGGGTTATCGAGTGACTATACCCCGAAGAATCATCCTACAGATCCTTGAAAACGCAGAAAAACATTTCAGCGCAGAAGAGATATATTTACAGGCTTATAAGGTTTATCCGGCCATTGGGTTGACAACTGTTTACAGGACACTCGATCTTCTCAGCAAAAATGGTGTTGTTCTTAAGGTAGAATCCGGGGAAGGAAGGGCACGATACGAATTAGCAGGAAGAGTAAAAGGAGTAAATTGTCATCAACATCTATTATGTATGAATTGTCACACTTTCTTGGACTCCAGTGAATTGACTGGGGAGGAACAGGAAGTTATTAAGAAAATGAAGGATAGACTTTACCAAAAATATGGGTTTACCGTGAAAAGTTGTATTCTTCAGTTTTATGGAGAATGTCAGGATTGTCAGAAGAATAAGAATTTTTACCAAAATGAGAAAAGGAGGTGATTACAATGCCAAGTGGTGATAGAACTGGTCCTGCCGGACTTGGTCCGATGACTGGTAGAGCGGCAGGTTATTGTGCCGGTTATCCTGTTCCAGGTTATACTAATCCTGTTGGTGGCCGTTTCGGAATGGGGTTTAGACGTGGATTTGGACGTGGTGCTGGTTGGGGTTTCCGACGAGGTGCCTTTTATGGTTATCCCGGGAATGTTGCCTATGCACCGGTACCTTCTGCTTATCCTGCTTATGGAGCCCCTTATCCTTATCCGGGGAAAATGGATTCCAAGCAGGAATTGGACTTACTCCAGACAGAGGCAGAGGATATCAAGGCAGAATTAGATGCAGTCAACAAAAGAATGGCTGAATTAAAAAAAGAAACAAAAGAATAGATAATATTATTTATTCAATCAAATGAATCATCAGTGGGGCTAACTCCTTATTGATGATTCATTTGTGATAAAAATAGCTAAAAGATTTTTATAAATTTGCCATAAGCGTTATAATAAGAGATATCAATAAAAAATTTAGAAAACAGGAGTGAGGTTTAATGAAAATAGCAGTTACTTCTTCGGGACCAGAACTACAGAGTGAAGTTGACCCCAGATTTGGCAGATGCCTTTTTTTTATTATCTATGATATGGAGAATGATCAATTCGAAGCGATTGAAAACAGCAATATTCGGGGTATGGGCGGAGTCGGAGTGCAATCTGGACAAATAATGGCAGATAAGGGTGTAGAGGTTGTAATTACCGGAAATTGCGGACCCAATGCCTTCAGGACCATCAATGCTGCCGGCGTACAGTTAATTACAGGAGCCAGTGGTACTGTTGAATCTGTTATCCAGGAGTATAAAAAGGGAAATTTAAAAGCCGTTGATCAATCGAATACGGGACCACATTCCGGGTTAAACTAGGATAAAAATTGTGAGGTTTAGCATGGAGAAAATAGCAATTGCCGTTGATGAAAATCGTATATCGGCTCATTTTGGTCGTTGCCCTTCTTTTACCATAGTTGATCTTGAAAACAGAGAAGTGATTCATAAGGAAAATATTCCGAACCCCGGTCATCGTACCGGTTTTTTACCGGAATTTCTTGCTGAAAAAGGTGTTCAAATTATGATTTGTGGTGGTATGGGAAGAAAAGCCATGGCACTTTTTTCAGAGAAAGGAATAAAGCCAATTATTGGTATTACAGGTGAAGTCAATGAAGTTATTGATAGATACATACAAGGTACACTACAAGAAGGTGATTCCCGCTGTCAGCCAGGAGCGGGTAAAGGATATGGTATGGAAAAAGAGGATCACCATCATGAGTAACAGCATTTTGATAGGAGGTGAGATAAATGCCTAGAGGTGATGGCACTGGACCAAGAGGTCAGGGACCAGGAACCGGAAGGGGACAAGGAAGAGGGAATATGACTACAGGCACAGGACGGTTTGCCGGAGGAGCCGGACCGGGGGGGGACTGTGTATGTCCTTCCTGTGGAGCGGTTACTACGCATGAACCAGGTGTACCCTGTACAGAATTAAAATGTCCCAAATGTGGTTCTTTAATGGTTAGAAAATAACCTTACTTTAACTTTTACCTAAAATTTGATAATCATTCGTTTAGATAAGAAGAGGAAAGAAGAGGAAGTAGAATATTGAATAATGTAAACACCAAAACAGCACAGGAAAAAGCCCAAGAAGAGATGAGAAAGAAAAGAGAACAATCCAATAAAGAAATGTCCGAAAAATTAAAACAGAATATGGCTAATATTAAACATAAAATTTTAGTTTTGTCAAATAAGGGGGGCGTTGGAAAAAGTTCAGTTGCCGTGAATTTGTCTTGTGCATTAGCCGAGAAAAAATATCTGGTTGGCCTATTGGATGCCGATTTACACGGACCTTCTGTAGCCAAAATGTTAGGATTTGAAGGTGAAAAATTAGCCGGAAATAATGGGCTGATTAAGCCGATACAAGCCAGGGAAAATCTTTTAGCCGTTTCGATGGCTTCACTGATAGAATCACCCGATACTCCATTGATATGGAGGGGACCCTTAAAAGGAATCGCAATCAAACAGTTTTTGGCTGAAGTCAATTGGGGTAAACTCGATTTTTTAATCATCGATTCTCCTCCGGGTACCGGAGATGAACCACTCTCTGTTTGCCAGCTTATACCAGAATTGGATGGGGGTGTTATCGTAACTACTCCCCAGGAGATTGCCTTGTCTGATTCACGAAAATGTGTTAATTTCTTAAGAAATATGAATATTCCCATTTTAGGAATTATTGAAAATATGAGCGGTTTTCGTTGTCCCCACTGTGGTGCGAAAATTGATTTGTTTATGACTGGTGGTGGTGAAAAGGCAGCCAGAGATTTTAAGGTTCCATTTCTGGGAGCGATACCCATTGATGTGCAGATGGTGCATTCTGCGGACCAGGGTAAACCTTTTATTTGTAGCAATAAAGAAGGTGAAACTAGCCAGGCTTTTGAGAAGGTACTGCAATCCATTATTTCCCAAATTGAGGGATAATTGTTAAAGATAAATAGAATGTTCAGCAATCTTTGTTACTTCAATTTTCTCCATGTCTTAGGGTATATTTATTTAACCATGAAAAACCACCTTCTTAGAAGGTGGTAATGGTTAAATAAAATGGTTTTATCATAAAAAAGATTAAGATAAGCCATAGGATCATTTTTTACCTGAAGTCCAAAGTAGGCAGTTGTATTGCTTAG
>CAYSAA010000233.1:0-10287 GCA_964428905.1 uncultured Atribacterota bacterium | reverse complement strand
GGAAGAACAGGATCTTGGAATTAATGCGAAAGGAATCATTTCCGGAGGAATGGTGTTACATAATTGGCAGAGAGAAAAGATTGAGAAGGTATTCAACTGTAAGGTTATAAATCGATACGGATGTGAAGAACTTGGTACAATTGCCTGCGAGTGTGACCGGCAGGAAGGATTACACGTGAATTCGTATACCAAATATGTAGAAGTTATAAATGAAAAGGGTGATCCAGCAAAGTCTGGAGAGATTGGTAACCTTGTTATAACTGACCTTACAAACTATGGTATGCCTTTCATACGGTATATTATTGAGGATATGGCAGTAGCTTCGGATGCGATTTGCTCGTGTGGCAGAACTCTCCCGCTTCTGAAAAGCATAGAGGGCCGTGAGTCAGACTTCGTAATCACTCCGGATGGAATGATGGTTTCCGGCATCTCCCTCACTGATAATTTTGGTGCTAATATTCCCGGTGTGGTTCAGTTACAGATTATCCAGGACAAAATCGATCATATTACTATAAGAATCGTTAAAGATTCTTCTTTCAGCAAGGAAAGCATTGATACGATCGGCCACTTGAATAGAACGTTTTTTGGAGATAGAATGAATTTTTCTTGCGAATTCCTCGACGAAATCCCGCTTGAAGCATCCGGAAAAATCAGGTTTGTGATTTCTGAAATAGAAAGGGATGTATATCGTTAGGTCATTGAATTGTAAAATAGTCAAATGCCGGGTAAAGCAGCCCTATGAACAAAAAAGTCAAAATATTTGGTGTACCTTTAGATTTAGGAGCAAATAAGCTTGGCGTTGATATGGGGCCAACTGCCATGCGTTACGCTGGGCTTAGGTATGCTCTTGCCTATAATAAAATGGACTTTAGTGATTATGGTGATTTAATTATCGACCAATCTTTCAACCCTAATTCCAGTATAGAAGAGAATTATAGGTCGGTAATTTCCGACATTTCTGAGAACTTATCAGAACTTACCCATACGTCTCTCATAGAAGGATATATACCTGTTGTTCTGGGTGGGGATCATAGTACCTCTATTGGCAGCATTGCCGGAGCTTCAAAGAAGGCAAACCGGTTGGGTTTACTATGGCTGGACAGACACCCTGATTCCAACACACCGCAAACGAGCCCCAGCGGTAATATTCATGGGATGACAGTCGCGATATCTTTAGGATATGGGTATCCGGAACTGGTAAATTGTGGCCGCTTTAGTCCTAAAATAGCGCCTGAAAATATTTGTATGATAGGTGTAAATGACATAGACCAAGAGGAAAGTAGATTCTTAAATGAACTTGGTGTTAAGGTATTTACACTGATGGATGTTGAAAGAATTGGGATAGTCAAGGCAGCAGAGGAAGCCCTGAAAATTGTTACCAATCAATGTGATTTGGTTCATGTGAGCTTTGACATAGATGTACTTGATCCACTGATTGCACCAGGCACCGGGATTCTATCCCGTGGAGGACTTTCCTACAGGGAAATATCCTATATAATGAAATACCTGGGCCAGCAAAAAGTTGTTGGTTCTATAGATATAATTGAAATAAATCCCCTTCTAGATATAAAGAACACTACTGCTGAACTTGCTGTAGAGATGTTAATTGCTGCTCTCGGTGGATCTTTTGGGGACTACGAGCGGAATTATCTGAAAATCCATACTCAACGAAAATAACGCTTTGTCATTGAAAAACAAGATCGCACATCAATAAAAATTTCTTCGACCTTAATCAACGCTTTACAGTTTGACCATTTAACGATTCACCTATTTAACGATTTACCATTTTGACCATTCCGCAACCCTATTTGAGGTATAATGATGTTTAAAATAATAAGGCGTTTTGTTTATTACCAAAAGGTTCTTGTGTATGGCTTTAATGCTCAAGATTATAATGAAGAGTTCCGGGCAAAAACGCCTGTTTGGATTGGGCCTGCTTCATCAGATGACATTAAAGAACTTTATCAAAATAACGATATTGATCTGAACGAGCTACCATGGGAGTTTCTTAAGGAGAAAATCGCAAGTAATACTTGGGAAATTATTGCAGCTAAATCTGAAGGTAAGTGCGTTGGCTATGCAAGCTATAGCACAAATGAGATGTCATTTTCCGGAACCAAAAGGATTGAGTTTGAATTACCGCCAAACACTGTCTATATCTTTAGAGATTTTGTCCTTCCTCAATTGCGAAATCTATCGATTGGAAAACATTTAGGGGATTTCAGGATGAAAAAGCTCAAAAAGGATGGGGTAAGTGTTGTATTTGCTGTCGTAAACAGTACAAATAAAATACAAATTCATAATTATGGAAAGTTGGGAGGTTTTTTTATTGGTTCCGTGACTTTCGTAAAAACTAAATTTTTTAACAAAATTTTTATTTCAAAGAGCATAATGAAAGCAGGATTAAAAGTAAAAAGAATCTTAAAAGATCCAGCCTATTCATCAATAGATGGCCAAATATGAAAGAATTGGTTATAGCCTGTGGGATTTGTTGCCTGATATTGGAGAAGAAAGAAACTATCACCAAAATAACAAAGGAACATGTTACACAAAATCTTGGAAGAGCACTTTGAAAAATAGAAAGTCAAAGGACTAATAAGCGATTTTCCTAAATAATTGGATAGGGCCGGCAAAAAAGAAATGAAATATATTCACTCCCTGTCTTAAACAAGACAGGATTACTGTCAAGACAAGACTAAAACCAATTATCAAATGGTTATCAAAAACCAAAAAATTAAAGCAAGTAGCAAATTCCTTTTTTATGGCCTTTTGCTTTATACGCTTATATACTACTCTCAACTTGGTTCAAGAGTACCCGCCTTAGGAAAGATCCGTATAGAATTTACTGTTGGTGTAATAATATTAGTATTTTGCATTCCTCAATTAATTAAAAAAATAACCCATAATGAAGAAGAAAAGAGTATCCTTTATCCAATATATTTTTTCTTTGCCGCGGCTGTTATCTCAATCCCTACTACAGTAGCTGGATACCATACCATTAATTGGTTAATCTATCTTTTTAAATCCTTTGCAATTTTCATAATGATCTATGTTGGAGTAAATACAGAAAAAGAGCTTAAGGTTTTTATTTACCTTCTTTTGTTTAATGCTGGTATCATTATCATTGAAGCATTTCTTTTATCTCTTTCTGGAACAGGATTACGATATGGTGAATCAGGAATATTGAGGCTAGGAGCTGACACTGGCTTGTTTGAACATCCCAATGCCCTTGGTGGTTTTTGCGCCGGTATTTTGCCATTGGTCTATTTTCTTTTTTGGCATGAAAAGTCATGGATGAAAAAGTTTATCCTGATTGCATTCGGACTTATTACACTAAAAGTTATCGCCCTTACCCAGTCAAGATCAGCATTCGTTGGGGTTATGAGTTTTGTTTTTTTTATCTGGGTAATTAGTAAGAAAAAAGCCCTGGTTGCTCTAGTTATCTTTATTGCCCTGCTCGCTGGTTGGTCTTCTTTAGATACCACCACAAAGGAAAGATATTTGACTATATTGGATTCTGATGAAATTATTCTCGGAGAAAAACCTCGCACTGAAGATGGAGATATCATTAATGGTGGATCTATGGCTAGTAGGTATGAGATTATATTGGATGGATTAAGGCTTTTCCTGCAAAGACCGATTACAGGATTCGGCATAGGGGGCTATCAGGTTGCCAGGATTGAGCGGCTTGGCCGCTGGCAGGTGGCCCACAATGCCTATGTGCAGTGTTTAGCCGAACTCGGAAGCGTGGGATTTATTGCCTGGATGTTAATATTAATAAATACGTTTAGGTTATTTGGTAAAACAAGGAAGATAATGGTAAAACGTGGAAAAATAGATAACGCTAACTTTATCTATCAAATGACGTATGCCTTCCAGGGGTATCTTGTTGTTCACTTGACTCTTTCAATGTTTGGCCACACTCCCTATCAGAATTACTGGTGGATCTCTGCTGCTATATCTCTTATCCTGATACAGCTATTGAAACAAAAAGAACAAGTAGAAGAATGAGACGATAAAGACAAAATTTAGGAATAATAATGTATGAAGAAAAAACTATAAGATGCAACAAATGTATTTTACCGGAAAATTATCCCGAAATCACCTTCAATGAAGAAGGCACTTGTAACTATTTATTGCCTGGATTATGATTCGCCGAAATACCTCGGCGTGCAGGCATTTGAAAAAATTTTAGATACTTCCAAGGGTAAAGGTAATCGCTATAACTGCCTTGTACCCATTAGCGGAGGGCGGGATAGCGCATTTGTTCTTTTCCAGATGAAAAAAAAGTTTAATTTGAATGTTCTCGCTTATAATTATGATAACGGGTTTGTTTCATCAACTGCTCAACAAAATGTAAAGAATATTACAGAAAACCTGGGCATTGATCTTGTAAGTATGAAATCAAAAAGGGATATTCATCGTAAGAATTTAAGACATGTTATAAAGCTTAACCTGCATAAATCTCCGGAGCACCTTATACCTGCCTTTTGTGAGGGTTGCGGTTTTGGCATCTGGGGCGGTGCCTACAAGGTTGCCAAAGAGAAAGGGATACTCCTTGTTATTTTCGGTGAATCAAAAATGGAAAGTGGAACTGCAAAAAAGATATTAGGGGAAAGGCTTCGTCCAGGTAAAAAAGAGAAGTTAAAATACGTTTTAAAAATGCCTGCTAATTTCGTGTTTAGAAAATATTATTCTATTCTCTTTGAAAAGGAGTTCCCGCCTAATGATTTCAGGGACATACAAAAGATCAATTACTATGACTATATAAAATGGGATGAAAATGAGATACTAAGTGTCATTCGGAACGAAATGGGGTGGAGGCAGGAAGAAGGGATGTCGTCCTGGAGGTTTGATTGCAAAATCCATGCGGTTGTAAGCTATTTACATAAGAAGCTTTTCGGTTTTACTGAGCAGGATGAACTCTATAGTAAAATGATAAGGGATAATCAAATAACACGGGATGAGGCTTTGGCGCGACTTGCTTTGAACGCCAAAAATGATGAAAAGGAATTAGAAATAGTGTCTCAAGTTTTTGAAATATTGAACTTGGATCAACATGAACAAGAGGCAATTTTAAATTGTGAGACATTATCTTAAGGCTTTCTAAAAGGCAATGGTTTTAAAAATGAAAAATAAATACCGTCTTTCTTTAAGCAGCAAACAAAATGCAATTCTATTTAGCCACTTTACTATTTGATTACTTAGCCAACTTAAATAAACGAAGCTGATACTTCTGGACAGCAATACCAAACAGGCAGTGCATGTGTTGAGAGTTGTAGTGGAGAAAAATTGAATTATCTCTGGATATTTTTTCCCCGTCAAGTTGGCATGTGGTTATTTAAACTACTAAAAGGACGATCCGATGTCTATGGCCAGTAAGCTGTCTAATTCATTTAAACCAAAGGTGAGACTTGCAATAGTGGGATGTGGTGCGATTAGCAAAACAGTGCACATACCGATGGTGTTATCAAATAATAGAGTGGATTTGGTATCTCTTGTTGATTTGAATAAAAAAAGGGCAGCCTTGTTATGCAAGGAATTTCAGATTTCGCCAAAGATATACGGCCAGACGGAAGATCTGGAAGAAGTTGACGCTGCTATCGTAGCTTTGCCACATAATCTGCTTTCTGATGTAGCCATATCTCTTATGGCAAAAGGAGTCCATGTGCTCTGCGAAAAACCAATGGCAAAAAGTTCTAAGGATGCGGAAAAAATGATTGAGGCATCTAAAAAATTTGACCATGTTCTGACTGTTGGTTTTATGAAAAGGTTCCTGCCGAACACAAAATTAGTAAAAAAAATTCTTGAAGATGGATTACTTGGCGAGATCACGGGTTTTGAATTTCAGGAGGGTTTTGTGAGTAATTGGGGAGCTGAAAACCAGGACAGGTTCAATCCAAAGGTTGAGGTGGGTGGCGTGCTCGGCCATGCCTCAGATCATTGGATAAATCTCTTTATTTATTTTTTTGGGCTTCCAACCGTTATTTTTTACGAAGATGATGCTCTGGGAGGAGTTGAGTGCAATGCAAATATGGTTTTGGAATTTGGAACTGGCACAAAAAAATTCCTTGGAAAATGCAGATTTTCATGGAGCGACCCGCTGAAAAATGAATTGCTCATCCATGGAACAAAAGGTGAATTAAGGCAAAAGCTTAATGATCCAAGGGGTGTTACAATATTTCAGGAAATTACGGGCAAAGCCTATGAGTTTTATCTGTCATCGGACCCATCTTATACTCCGATGGATGAATTCCGGCTTCAATTAGAAGCATTCTTGGATGCGATCACCACTGTCGAAAACCGTTCTGTTAGTCCTGAGGAGGCATATAAAGTCTTACGGGTTGTTGAAGCGGCATATAATCAGCGCAGCATGATGGACCAACCCTGGGTCCATGTAAAAACCATTTTTAAGGTAAGCGATGGTTGATTATGGATGGTAAACGGATTTTCATAACAGGCGCAAATAGCTTTATTGGCAGCAGGCTGTGCGAGAGGTTGATTCTCGACTACAAGCAAAAAGTTCATGTCACAGCGGTCGTCCGTAATATGGGGAGGGCTTCAAGAATAGGGCGGCTTCCGATTAACATTGTTAAATGCGACATCCTGGACGAAGCAGGGATGAATCAGATCATAAAAGGCCACGATATCGGCATCCATTTAGCTACCGGCGGTAAGACGGGAATCATCCAAGGAACAAAAATTGTAGCAAAGCTGTCATTGAGGCACAACATCGAAAAGCTGATCCATATGAGTTCCGCGGCAGTACATGGGCTTAGGCCCGAACTGAGTGGACCTCTTGAGAAAATACCGCTAAAAAGGACAGGGAATCCTTACTCCGACGCTAAAATCGGCGCCGAAAAGATTGTAAGCCAATATATACGGAAAGGCCTCCAGACAGTTATTCTGAGGCCCAGAATAGTCTACGGTCCTTATTCAATGTGGTTGAAAGAGATAATAAAAAACGCAACGAAAAGAAAGTATTACTTAATTGATGAGGGCGATGGTGCCTGTGATACAATATATGTTGATAATCTAATAGATGCTATATTATTAAGTATAAATCTGGATTCAGCGACAAATAAAATTTTTTATATTAGTGATAACGAAAAGACAACGTGGAAACAATTTATTACGGCATTTGCAACAATAATAAACCCTGATATCGTGTTTGACTCTGTAAATTCAGAGGAATTGCTCAATTCCATGTATAAGGATAGAGGTTTTCTTATGGATAATTTGTCCTCTGTTAAAGATAGCCTTACATCGAAGGAGCTGAAAGATTTACTCCGGCGCATTCCGATTTTTAGGAATTCTCTAGACTACCTGCAGGATAAATTTTACTCATTACCTTATGAGAAACAGGTATCAATAAAAGAGAAGGTTGGTGTTTTAAAACCTTTTAATAAAGCTTCCGTAAAATCCGATGGGATTTTTCCATCCAAAGCCAGGGTAATAAGAGAGAGTGGAACAGGATTTGCCGATATATCACACGCCGTGAAGCATCTTCAATATCAGCCAAAAGTTTCATTTGAAAAGGGTGTTGAACTGACAACAGAGTGGTTGAAGTTCGGAAATTACATTGTTTCATAAGGCCATTCCCTCGAAAATACCTGGTAAACAATCAGATACATATCAATCTAATGGGCATCTGTGTGCAGTATCTGGCAACAGGAATATGAATTGGTTGAATAACTAATTCCTGCAGGCGTTTGTGTAATTCCTGAATGCATTTGGTTTGAAAAGGAAAGCAATTTTTTAAATGTACGAAGCAACAATTAAAAGACTGCAATATAGGGCTCTGATAATAGAGAATTATTTCAATGAATGCATATATTCGTTAACATATTCTGACTATAAAGGAAAAGTCCCAAAGCTGAATGATGAGAGAGAATCGTTTGAGAAGTTATTATTATTTTTAATCAAAAATGTTATTGCCCATAGATATGATGAAAAGCAGAAGTATTTTAGAAGGGCTATACCCTTCCAGAGAAGTAATTCCGGTCCTTATTCGGATAGATACGAATTGGTGGCACGTACATTTTTAGGAGTCGGTTTCTATCTTGTTTATAATGACTCAGACGAATTATCCACGATGTATTTAGATTTTATAAAAACCGGAATAAATAGAAATTCCAGGTTATTTTGGGGGCGAATAAAGTCCATACAGCCATTGGTGGAAAATACATTTATTATGATGGGGCTATGGCTGAATCAAGAAAAGTTGTGGCACCGGTTAGAAGTTGATGTCCAAGATAGTTTCTTGCAGTATATCAAAGACTGCACCAAAAAA
The DNA here is from genome assembly GCA_964428905.1 of uncultured Atribacterota bacterium. GTDB lineage: Bacteria > Atribacterota > Phoenicimicrobiia > Phoenicimicrobiales > Stramentimicrobiaceae > CAYSAA01. The sequence continues at coordinate 1,994 of CAYSAA010000233.1, read as the reverse complement.
TATTTTCTGATGAATAACTGGCAGTGGTTCAAGGTTTTTCATTTTCTTTTTTTAGAAGAATTTGGAAAATACAACTATGAAGACAAGATTCGCCACGTGATTGAAGAAATAAATTCATATTACCAAGGGGATGGCTGGTATAATGATGGCAAGTATACTGGCGAGTTTAGATATGACGGATATAATTCTTTTATATTCCATTATTACGGATTGTCTTTCTGCTATTTTGCCGGAAATAAATATGACGATATTAAAGCAGTTTTGAAGCAGCGGTTTGACATTTTTAAAAAATCTTATATGTTATGCTTCGGCGATAAAAATTTGCACCTAACATGGGGTAGGTCAATTTTGTATAAATTCGCAACATTGGCTTGCTTTGGTCCCGCTGTAGCGCTTAATTTGTTAAGCAAAGATGAGATGTTAGCCATAAAAAGGGCAACAATAAATATAATAAATACATTTTTTGAAGAGGGTATACTTGATTTGAAAGGCTTATTGACTATGGGATTTACTAAACCTGTAAAAAGGGTTTTAGAAGGTTATTCAGGTGACGCGAGCATATATTTAGTTCTCTTAGCGTTCTTTTTTTTGGTATTAGACAAAAAGCATGAATTTTGGATTCTAAATAGTTCGTCAGGTGAAAAACATAAAAAAAAGGATGCATTTATCAAAGCCTTAAATTTATACATCAGAAACGATAACAATCATAGATTTTTATTAAACAGTGGAATGAATTCAAACCAATATCATGTTTATGACAAGTATAATAGATTTGCATATTCGAATATTTTTCATAGAACGTTTGATTCAAAGTATGCAGATAATTTGTTTTTATTTCATTATCAGGGAAAATATCTTTCAAGGGACACCATCATAGAGAAGAGCTGTAGCAAGCATAATATTATGTATATGAAGTGGGGTATCAGTGAAATGATAGGTTTTGAAGGATATACTACAATGCTTCCATTGGAAGATGGTTATATCATCATTAACGAATTTGTTGTTCCGGAGAGAATTAATTTTACGTTTTGCGGGTTTAATATGGAAAGAGGGGAAATAGCAATAAGAAAAGGGCGAGGTTTTATTGAATTAAGATCAAATCATTTAATTTCTAAATTGACTGTTATTCGCCCATCCGTCGGGAAGTTGGATTATAAATGTCTAAGAGGGATGTCAGTGTTAAATGGTGAAAAATCCGCTGTGCCGTATTTCAGATCAGAGATTGTGCCTCATGAGGCAAAAGTGGTGCTATGTGTTCAGGGTGGGAAGAAATATAATATTCATACACCAGAAATAGCTCTCCATGATAATAGGGCTAATATTATCGATGCCATTAATAAAAAAGAGTTAAAATTGGAAAAAAGTGAAAATTTCTATAGGTTAATGAAGGTAATATAAAAGTCGAATCCAGGATATTAATACATTAATCATGGTCTGCGGATTAAATGAGATAGATAATATAGAATCTTATCTATTGAGCGAAAACAGCAGGAAAAGTCTGGAACATATCGATTTTCCGTTTGTAATATTTCTTCTTGAAGAAACTAAGGCCGAAGCATTTCAAAGAGCTATACGATGGGATCAGGAGCTCAGGGAAAATAACCTCGGAGAAATCGACAAATCCGTATGAGTAAAAGAACAAAGGCAGAAATGCTAAGACAATATTCAGACAGGATTAACAGGATAAACAAGATTTATCTTCTGCTTTTTCACCTGCCCGCAACGCTCTCGCCCTGGCCGCCTCGCTCTGCTTGGCAGGCAGGCTGGCTTGAGAGGCGGGCGGGGACGAAAGGCAGCAGCATCTTGCGAGCATCAAATTGAGGTCGGGTATGATAAAAGCCGGAATTATTGAAAGAAATCTGTGGAGAAAAGCTGCATAAAAATCAATTGAAGTATTCGGGAAAGCGTGTAAAATAGAAAATAATTGTTCGGCTAAAGCTCATCTTTTACGAAGGAGCGCTTTAATTATGAAAAAGTCCCAGAAATGGATAACT
>CAYSAA010000232.1:0-12516 GCA_964428905.1 uncultured Atribacterota bacterium | reverse complement strand
CTTTCTAAATGAACTTCAACCTCTATAGTGGGATTACCTCTGGAATCAAGTATTTCTCTTGCATAAACATCAATTATACTACTCATTGTTCTTCTCCTTCTCCTTATTATTAAGCTTATTTTTCTTCTTTATTTCTCATTATCTTAAAAATATTCAAAATATCTCAATTTTCATATTATATACATTTACAAATTACCCAGATAGGTAAATAAAAAAGTCCCCAGACTAAAGTATATGATTAAACTACCTACATCAACTGCTGTTGTAATAAAAGGACCGGTAGCTACGGCAGGATCGATATTCAGCCGAGTAAAAACCAATGGTAATAATGTTCCAACGGTTGCTGCTGTTATAACTGTTACAAAAAGGGATAAGCCAATGGTTAAACCCAGAATATAGTTATTTTGCCAGAAATAGGTTAATAATGAAATAAGAATACCGACTGTTATTCCAATAAAAAAGCCTACTTTGGTTTCTGTCCAAATATTTTTCCATAATTCATCCAGGCGAAGCTGTCCAGTTGCCAGACCTCTCACTGTAATAGTCGAAGATTGTGCTCCTACATTGCCACCCATTGCCATAATAATTGGGATAAAGAAAGCCAGTGCTACCACTACTTCTAAAATACCTGAATGAAATTCAATAACCGAACCGGAAATTATTTCACCAACCATGCAAACCAAAAGCCAGGGCAAACGAGCCTTCGCTCTACTCAGGGGAGTCGCCTTAATCAATTTGTCTTCATAAAATTCAGCCGATCCAACCATTTTATGAATATCTTCGGTAACTTCTTCCTGTAATACATCAATAATATCGTCAACGGTAATGATTCCTACCATCATCCCTTTTTTATTAATAACCGGAATAGCCAGAAAATCATAGTCAGAAATTACTCTAGCTGCCACCTCCCGGTCTTCTATATCTAAAACGCTAATTACGTCTTCTTCCATAATTTCAGATATTCTCTTCTGCGTATCAGCTACAATCAAATCTCTTAATGATAAAACACCGATTAGTCTATTTCTTTGGTCTAATATATAAACATAATAAATCATTTCCGCTTCTGGGCTCATCTCCCGAATATGCTGAATGGCCTGTTCGGAGGTTAAATATTCCGGAAGTGTCACAAATTCATTGTTCATGATACTTCCGGCTGTATTTTCCTCATACTTCATCAATTCTTCAATTTCATTAGCTTCCTCTTTGGACATCAAATCCAATAGTTCCCGTGATTCCTCAGGGGCAATTTCCCCTAAAATATCAACGGCCTCATCTGTGTCCATTTCTTCTAATATCTCAGAAGCTTGCTTCTTGCTCATGGCATTTAGCAAGTCTGATTGTAGTTCAGAGTTCAATTCTGAGATATACTCGGCTATCTTTTCCCGATCCTCGATAAGACTGAATAACTCTATAATCTGTTCCGGAGAAAGTTCTTCGGCTATCTTACTAAAATCATTGGGGTGAATACCTTCTACCAAATCCTTTAGTTCTGCTGACTTTTTCTCAGTCAATAGTCGTATTATTTTTTCAATTACCATTTTTTCTTCCATTTGATTCTGCCTATACAATATAAATATTATTAAATCTCTATCTTCTCTTCCTTCATAACTCTATACAATTGAGAAGAACGTGAAATTGATATATTACCGATAGGTATTTCCAGAACCTCAATCTCCAAAATTTTATGTCTGAAATGAATTTGAACTTTATCAAGAGGTTTAACAGTATCACCGGCTTTGGCAATTTTGCCATTGATTTTTACACAACTGTTATCACAGGCCTTTTTTGCCTCTGTTCTTCTTTTAATAATTCGGCTTAATTTAAAAAACTTATCAATTCTCAATACAGTTCACTCTAATAATTCTTATTCTTTCTTCTTTAACTGTGGGAAAAGAATAACTTCTCTGATTGAATCATGATTAGTTAACAACATAACTAATCGATCAATTCCGACACCCATTCCACCTGCGGGAGGCATCCCATATTCCAACGCCTCAATATAATCATAGTCAATAAAGTGTTGATTGATTTCTCCTTTACTTTTATTCTTTGCTTGCTCGATAAAACGTCTTTTCTGCTCCAGGGGATCATTGAGTTCAGTGAAAGCGTTGGCCAATTCCATACAATTGACAAATAGTTCAAAACGTTCCACAATATGTGGAAAATCCGGTTTCTGTTTAGACAAAGGTGAAACCTCAATGGGATAATCAATAATAAAAGTAGGTTGAATCAGAGTCTGCTCAACATGTTTTTCAAATAATTCATTAATAATCTCGCCTTTCGTTGCATTTTCCGAAATTTCCAACTGATATTTTTTAATCAAACCGCTTACATCATTAGTACCTATCTCTTCGGGGTTAATACCGGTGACCGATTGAATCGCTTTATACATGGTTAATCTCTTCCATGGCGGAGTAAAATCAATATCTTCACCCTGATACTGTATTATTAATGTTCCTTTTAGTTTTTTCAGAACATCACTAATCATTTCTTCTGCCATATCCATCATAGTATAATAATCAGCATAGGCTTCATACAATTCCAACATGGTAAACTCAGGATTATGTTTGGTAGAAATTCCCTCATTGCGGAAATTACGATTCAATTCATAAACCTTTTCTATTCCCCCTACCAGTAATCTTTTTAAGTAAAGTTCGGGGGCAATTTTCAAATACAAGTCCCGATGTAGACTAAGATGATGTGTTACAAAGGGTATAGCGGTTGCTCCTCCTGGTATAGGTTGTAAAACAGGTGTCTCTACTTCCAGGTATCCTTTATGATCCAGAAAATTTCTAATGTACTTTATTATCTTACTTCTTTCGATAAAGACATCTCGAATATCAGGATTACTAATCAGGTCCAAGTAACGCTTGCGATATCTGATTTCTGTATCAGTTAAGCCATGCCATTTTTCGGGTAGGGTACGCATTGATTTACATAACAAGTCAATATTTTCTGTCAGCACAGTCAGCTCCCCTGTTCTGGTTTTAAACATCCAGCCAGTAATTCCTATAATATCTCCCACAGATATTTTATTAAATATTTCAACTGAATTATGACCAATCATATTAGATTTGACATAGATTTGTAACTTGCCAGACTGATCTTCCAAATCAGCAAAAGCTGCCTTTCCATGTCTTCTTAATGCTTTGACCCTTCCGGCAATAATAACTTTCTCCTTAGAAGGCTCATCGTTTGCAATCTCCTTAAAATGTTCTATTACATCCTTTATTTTTTGTTTTCCTGCAAAACGTGTACCAAAAGGATCAATACCATGTTTTTTTAATTCTTCTATTTCTTTCATTTTTTCTTTTCTTAATAGATTAACATTTTGATTTTCTTGTTCAGTCAATGAATTTCACTCCTTGTTAAATCTTGGTATATTGATGAAACTGCAGATAACTGTATCATAATAAATTTTTCAATAACTTCAACTTTAATGTTATATTTTATAATAGAAAGCTAATAAAAGTAAATAAAAAATGTGCGTTATCCAGGACATACTACATAATTTTAGATTATAATCGTTCCCAATAGGTTACAAAACATTAGAATCAGCAGAAAATAACCCCAGGAAGATGGAGTGCAGCTTACTTGATGATGGTTCAGAAAAATATTAGACCCCTTCATCTTGAAAAGAGCAGGAGCCTAAAATTATATCAGTAAATAAATTATTTAATTTCCAGTATTTTGTACTGTATATTACCAGCAGGAACTCTAATTTTTACCTTTTCTCCTACCTTTTTCCCCAGTACTGCTTTTCCGATAGGAGAAACGATGGATATTTTGCCAGAGCTTGGGTCGGATTCGACATAATCAACCAATATATAATTGATTTTTTCCTTCTTCTTTAAATCCTCAACAACAATTTCTGAACCGGGAGATACATAATTATTGTCACTTTTGGATTTATCAATTAACTCGCAATTCTCAATTACTTTTTCTAATGTTAAAATTCGACCTTCAATAAAAGCCTGTTCATTTTTGGCAGCTAGGTATTCAGCATTTTCGGATATTTCACCAAAAGCTACTGCACTGCTAATCTTTTCAGCAATTTCTTTCCTTTTAACTGTTTTTAACTCTTGTAATTCTTTCTCGATCTTCTCCAAACCCTCTTCTGTCAGCATAATTTTCCGGCCGTTTATATCATTGTTCATACTTTTATACCTTAACCTCAATGATAAAATTAAAACTAAGATAAGCTACGCAATTTGAAAAGAAAGTTGCTTACCTTAGTCACTGTAATTTGTTTATAGATAATTTTAATCCATCATTGTTGATATTGTATTAGGAATTATAGGCTATTTATCATTTAATGTCAAATCAAGTTTTTCCATTATTTTATAAATTATACAAATACACTTCTTTTGTCTTTTGCCCTGCAACAAAATGGCAATTGGTATGAGCTAAGATGTAAATCATGTTTAAATAATTCTCAGAAACTTACCGGCTTTTTCAAAAATATCTAACGCTTCATCAATATCTTCTACAGTATGGTTAGTAAGGACATGAGACCTTAACCGACTGGTTCCTTTGGAAACAGCAGGATAAACAATGGGACAGATAAAAACACCCAACTCATTAACCATTTTACAAAGCTGCAAGGTCTCATCTTCCTCCCCTACAATAATCGGAACAATCGCTGTAACACTTTTTCCAATATTATAACCCATAGATTGTATTCCTGCTCTATATCGTTCCATATTTTTGTGCAAATTCTCAACACGTTCCGGCTCATTTTCAATTACCTCCAGGGCAGCAATAGCAACCGCAGCATTAACGGGAGGAATTGGGGCAGAAAAAATAAATGGCCTGGAGTTATGTCTTAGATAATCAATCATACTTTGTTCTCCAGCTATATAACCTCCTACAGATGGAATTGTCTTACTCAAAGTACCCATATGAATGTCGACCGCATTCTCTAATCCAAAATATTCCTCAATACCATGTCCTGTTTTACCAAGAACACCAATGGAATGGGCTTCATCAACCATCACTTTAACTTGATATTTTCTAGCTAAACGGGATATTTCTGGCAAATTGGCAACATCACCATCCATACTGTAAACACCATCGACGATAATTATTTTGTTAACGAAATTGTCAGAGTCTTTCAAAATATTTTCTAATCTTTGCATATCATTGTGTAAAAATGTTTTATACCTCGCTCCTGAAAGTATGCACCCATCAATGATACTGGCATGATCAATCTTATCAATGATTAAAAGATCATCCTTCTGAAAAAGCGCAGTAATCGCAGCTAAATTGGTAACATAACCGCTGGTATAGGTAATCGCATCATCAGCACCTTTAAACTGGGCAATTTTTGCTTCTAATTTTTTATGTACTTCGGTTGTCCCCGATAAAAATCGGACACCCGAAGTTCCTGTACCATATTTTTCAATCGCTTTAATCCCTGCCTCTTTTAATTTAGGGTGATCAATCAATGCCAAATAATTATAGGAAGCAAACATGATCTTCTCTTTTTGGTCAACCATTACTCTTGACTGCGAAGCATTTTCAATCGTCTTTAACCAGAAAAAAGTGCCGTTTTCTTTCATTTTATTTACTCTTTGGTTAACTTGAGCAATTCTCTCTTTTAATGAAACTCCCATTTTTTTCTCCTCTCATTTTCTTTCATTTATGTTAGTCGTTTAGTTTTTCAATTCTGGGCTTAAACCCGGTTTGTCTTGCTAAATAAAGATAATCTTCTTCTTTTAAATCTTCTGGCTTTTTCCCGGAAATGGCAACCAAAGTAGCCTGGTAAACATTAGTGCCAAAAGATCTCCCTTGAAACTCTGGTGTCGTTGTAATTAGATATTGTACTCCCCTGTCCTTTAAATCCTGCACATTTCTTGAAGTCACTGTGTTGGTTATGACAATTTTACCTTCCATTTTTGGGGGCATATATTGACTGATAGCAATAAAATCCCCGGCAACAATATCAACATCATTAAAAAAACGACTGTATTTAGAATTTGATGTTTCCTGTTTCTTGCCAGTGGGATATAAGTATTTAATGGGTATATGAGCCAGAATAGGGATCAATATTCTGGCTGCCTTATCAATTGCTTTTAAATGGTGCAGAGCAATGGGAATGTGCAAACAAAATATCAGATCACCAAATACCATCTCGCACCCTGCCTCAATAAGGCCTTCGGCTAGCCCAAAACGATCTACAGTAATGAGCAATAAGGTTTTTTTGCCCTGCAGGTTAATATCGGTATGCTGAGTAATATACCGGATGACATCTTTTTCCAGTACATATTTGATACCGGTCCCATCCACAATGGGTGTTTTTTTTATCACACTGACAATCCTGGCAGATTCTCTGATGGTATATCTTTTGCCTTCACGACCGGAATAAAGGTATAAATCGGTTCCACCCAGGGCAAAAACATCGACTTTACCGTCAAATTCCTGATATAATTGCATCATTTTTTTGACATCACCATCTGTTCCCCTTCTCTCGATTTCTATCTCCTGTCCTGATATTTCAATTTTCACTTTATGATCCCGAGTTGAAGATCCCAAACTAACTCCCATCACCTTTTTCATCATTCTTATCTCCTATCAGCCGAAAATATCTTTACTTCCCTTAAAATATCCAGAACCATTTCAGGATTTACATATTTGTCTTCTGTAATCGGTGATTTACCAATTTCTATACCAATTACCTGGATACTGAATAATTTTTCCACAACATCTACTCTTTGGTCAGATCCTAAAAATACAATTAAATCAAAATCAATTAAATGGGAAATAATGGTAATGATTTCATTAAAAAGGTCAGTCTTGCTTCTATCCTCTATGAATTTGAAGCTTTCCTCTCGGGTTAATAGAAGGGTAAAATCAATGCCAATTTCCTTCGCCAGCAATAACAATTCACTTTTATTCTTTATCGGAAACCCCACCAGGGCAACCTTTTCGCCCCTTCTTATTTCCCCCAGGCTTTCCAAACGTGAAACAAACGTTCTTTCGATTCCTAACTTTCTGGCAACCTCTTCCTGGGTTAATCCCCCTGTTCTTAATTTTAATATTTTAGCAATTTCCCGATCTATCTTCTCCCAAGATAAGACCTTATCTCCAATCCTAATTAAATCCATAGTTATATCCTGTACACATTTTTGTACACATTATATATTAATAAAATTCCAGTGTCAATATTTTGATTACTAAAATGAAAAATAATTAAAATAGGTGAGGTTTTACCCTATAGTATGCTGGGGGCACCCAGGATTGTTTATCTCAAAACTAGAAATAATGCCACCGCCAATAACAATATCTTTGCTATAAAAAACAGCTGACTGTCCAGGTGTAATTGCTCGCTGAGGCTCATCAAGAAAAACACCTACTCTATTTTCCTCCTGGCCAGGAAATATAATTGCAGGAGCTGGAATTGTATTATACCTAACCTGAACCTGTAATTTTTTTGGTTTTGAAACAGGATCGATAGAAATATAATGAACATTTTTTACCTTAAATTCTCTACGGTAAAGATCTGATTCATTACCGATAATAATGGTATTTTCTTTAGGGTTAATCCGGACAATGTACTTTCTGGTATTTAAGGATAAACCGATTTTTCTTCTTTGGCCGATGGTATAAAAGGCGATTCCCCTATGTTTCCCCAATATATTTCCTGAGGTATCCAGAAAATAGCCCGGTTTAGCTTTTTGTCCTTGATCATTTCCCACAAGTTTGCGATAATTTTTTCCAGTAATAAAACATATCTCCTGACTTTCTTTTATTTTAAATGGCTTTAAACCAATTTCCCAAGCGATTTTCTCTACATTGCTTTTCCTTACGTTACCTAACGGAAAAATCGATTTGGAAAGTACATTCTGACTTAATCTATAAAGAAAATAAGATTGATCCTTCTTGGTATCCAGGCCTCTTTTTAAAAGAAAATTTTCTGTTTCCTCATCTTTTTCAATTCGGGCATAGTGACCTGTGGCAATGAATTGTATATTATTTTTTATAGCAAAATCAAAGAGTAAAGTGAATTTTACTTTTTCATTACATACAATACAGGGATTAGGAGTAATACCCATGTGATATTTCCTAATAAAATCATCGATAACGATTTTTTTGAACTCTTTGCGATAATCGATTTTCCACAATGAAATTCCTATTTTTTTTGCAGCTATCTGTACTCTTTGTCTATCAGAAAAAGAATTATGCTTATTTGTGTTCTCACTGGGAATTTTTTGGGAATCTTCATCATCGATAAATTGAAAATAAATCCCATATACCTGGTAACCCTTTTCTTTTAATAAAAATGCCGCAACAGTGCTATCAATACCACCACTCATGGCTACCAAAACAGTCTTATCCTTCTTCATACCTATGCCTCAAAAACTAAATACGATAATAACTAATCACTTTATCAGATAATGATTGAACATATTTTGTTTGATTAATTTTTTGGCCAGGTTTCCAGATATTGATATCAACTAAATCTGTAAAATGATTTTTATCACAATACCTTGCTGTAATTCTGCTGGCTAAATCTAAGATTTTATCTATCTCATGAATTTCATCATCTGAATCAATATAAAAATGCAATAAAGAAACAGGGCCTTTAAAGTTCTGTGAAGTTAATAAATAGTCTTTTGAATGAGCCAGGGAAAATATATTTTTATTTTCTTCCTCGTTTCTCCCCACAACTAATTTGACATGTTCATGTAGAGTAAAATGCCGTCCTATTTTTAAAAGATTAATGTCATTCTGACTGAATTTTTTTCTTGCCAATAAATCATGCATTCTTTTTGCAAAGCCAGGTTCAGTTAACTTGCAACCTCCCGCTGGGGCAGGATATTTATTTACTCCCCACCTTTCAGCTAGAAGAATTTGTCTTTTCCTTGATCGACCTTGAATATCTAATAATTGTGAGCGATCAATAATCTGGCGTTTCTCAGGATCAGTCTCCGGTAATAATAAAGCAGAAAGTGGTCTTATAATCCACTGATCATAACCTGACTCTTTGCTAATCATCAATAAGTTTTTCTTATTCTGTGTCATTGGCCTTTGTCCCAAAACTTCACCGCTGATAATAAACAAAGCTCCTTCCTGTTCCATTACTTCTCCTGCTTTGCGAAACATCAAAATACGACAATCAATACAAGGATTTTTATTTTTTCCATAGCCATGTTTGGGATTTATTAGAATTTTTTGAAAATCCTCACTAATGTCTTTCTTAATAACAGAAATATTCAAATACTGTGCCCCGTAAACATTATGATTATAACCAATAAAAGGCGTTTCAAAATGTACTCCAATTACTTCAATACCTTGTTCCAATATAATTTTAATAGCTAAGATACTATCTAAACCACCGGAATAAAGCGCTATGGCTTTCTTGCTATTACTCACAACAAACTCTTTTCTTTATTTTTTATTTGCCCATGAAATATAAAAAATTCCCGTCTTTAAAATACATCAATCTATTTATTGTAAAATATTTTTACATTTTGCAGTAGGAAATAGAACAAAGATGGAATCATGAGGTAGGAAAGAACAAAATAGTAAATAATAAAAAATTAAGGAAGAGGTTTGTGTCCCTCTTCCTTTGTTCTTCTATTCGCAACTGATAGCCTCAACTGGGCAATCTTCAGCAGCTTCCTGGCAGGCTTCTTCTGCATCTTTGGGTACAGTATCTACCTTAACAACTGCCACATCATCCTGTAATTCAAAAACTTCGGGACATGTGCTTTCGCAAAGTCCACATCCAGTACAAAGATCTGCATCAACACTTGCTTTCACAATATTTCACCTCCTGTTACTGAAAATTTCCTGCTTATTTAACCATTAAGCAAATTAACCAGATAAGTATCATTTATGCTATTGAGACTATCAAGCTTGTCTACTAAAAATCATTGACTTATTTAAGATAACTTAAATTATCATAAAATTCAAGACCTATTTATTATTTTGTCTATATTTTTATTTCTAAAAAATCCTCAGCTAAAATAATTTCAGGATATTGGCCAGTTGCTTCTCCCCGAAATGTATCCCATTTTTGGGAACCTTTTACTGAGTATTGATACCTTGGACTAATATGATTTAAAACAAGCCTTTTTACCTTTGCAGATCTGGCTACTTTGATTGCATCTTCAATAGTAGAATGAAAACTCTGCTCGGCTTCAGTTTTTTCCTGGTTAGAAAAAGTTGCCTCATGTATCAGTAAATCGGCATCCCTGGCAAGAATGACAGCGTTTTCGCAAAACATAGTATCGCTACAATAACATATCTTTTTTATATGGACTGATTCTTTCACAAAATCATCTCTTTTTAATATCCTACCATCTTCAAGTGTTATTAGAGTTTTTTCTTTAATACTTCTATAGATAGGTCCAGGTTGAACCCCTAATCTTATTAATTTTTCAACAATTATATTTCTCTTCATCTTTTCTTCAAAAATAGCATAACCAAAACTATCGATTTGATGATTAAGTGTAGCGCAGAAAACTGAACAATTTTCCTTTTTCCATAATAATTTTTTTGTAAGGAAATTTTCTTTCTCAATACTATAAATATGGTATTTATAAGGTATATGTGTACTGGAATAGTCAAAACAATTCTTCAGATAATTTTCTAAACCGACTGGGCCAAAAATATTAATACTCTTTGTAATACCCTGTAATCCTCTTGTAGCAAGTAAACCGGGAAGCCCAAAAAGATGATCACCATGCAAATGACTTATAAAAATATTTTTTAATTTTGATAATTTTAAACCTGCGCGTTGGATTTGTTGCTGTGTCCCCTCTCCACAATCAAATAACCAAAAATCACCGCTATTGCCATTAAATGTAATAGCCAAAGAAGCTACATTCCTTGCATTCGTAGGTATCCCAGCACTTGTTCCTAAAAAAATCACTTTTTCCATCATCTTACTTTAATATTTTCCCTAAATATTTTTGGAAGATTTTATTTCTGACATATAGGACACACAAAGGAGCTCCTATTTTCAATTCTGATTACTTCTAAAGGTTGACCGCAAAAAGGACATATTCCTCCCTTTTTTCCATAAACCATGATTAGTTTCCTATATTGCCCTTTCATTCCCTGAGAATCCCGATAAGATTCATCAAGCATTGTGGTCCCTCTAAACTTAATGGCCTTTGACAAAATTTCCCTGATGTAGAAATATACGCTCCTCGCTTCATCTTTAGTTAAAGAGCTTACTTTACGAAGGGGATAAATACCTGCGTGAAAAAGAATTTCATTGGCATAAATATTACCGATTCCAGCAATCTTTTTTTGATTCATTAACAATGACTTGATATTCCCTTTACTACTCTGAAGTAGCTGGTAGAATTTATTAAAAGTAAAATGATGTTCCAAGGGCTCAAAGCCCAAAGATTCGATGCCAGATAATTTTTCATCCTTTTTAAGTAACCATATCTTACCAAATTGTCTCACATCATTATAAATCATTTCACTTCTATCTTCGAAACAGAGTATAATATGATTGTGTTTTTCATTGATTTTAGGTAGTGTCAATATGTACTTGTGATATAATAAAAGACCGCTCATGCCTAAATGAACAACAAGATAGTCGGTCGAATTAAGAAGAAATATAATATATTTTCCCCTTCGTTTTATATTTTTAACAAAGGTGCCCTTCAATCGGGCTGTAAATCCATGTTCTTTGGGTTTTTTAATTAGTCTAGGAAGATTTACCTGAATTTTAATTATCCTTTTATTAATTATTTTCTTTTCCAGACCTCTTCGTATTGTTTCAACCTCGGGGAGTTCTGGCATAGTCTGCCTTTCATAATTTATAACAATTTTATTTTCATTAAAATATCAGATAAACTATAAATAACATCATTATGATATTTTTCTTTATATCCCATTTGATAGCGGTCCAGCAATAAAGTTTTTAGTCCTGCATCTTTTGCAGCAAGATAGTCTGATTTTTCATGATCGCCAACATGTAATATTGTTCCAGGTACAACCTGCAATTTCCTGCAGATCTTACTGTATATCTCCTTATTCTTTAACTGTTGGTAATCTGATAATGTAGAAAAAATCGATTGAAAATATTTTTCTAATTTTCTTGTTTTTGGTATTAAGAATTCTCTGGGCATAGACGAGATACATATCAACCGATATTTTATAGCCAATTGATCCAATACATGTGGAACTTCCGGAAATATACTTATCTTATCTTCGTATTTTTGCAACAATTTCTCGTAATCAACTTCAAGTCCAAAAAAATTAATCCAATATTTAATATCATACCATTTGTTGTTCTCTGCCCCAACCTGGTCATATTTTTTTTGAACTATTTTTAGGGCAGTTTCAAAATCTATTTTTTCTCTTTCAGCAACCAATTCAGGTATAGCTTTTTGCCAAATTAAATCATTATAATCCGTTTCTACTAATGTTCCATCCATATCAAACGATATAATTTCAATCCCCATACTTTCCTCCCAATAAAAAATTCCCGGCAGTGTCCTACTCTCCCACAGAAAAAACTGCAGTACCATCGGCGCTGGAGGGCTTAAC
>CAYSAA010000231.1:0-6569 GCA_964428905.1 uncultured Atribacterota bacterium | reverse complement strand
ATAGACATCGAAGTCTTCGGTGCCAAATTTTTTGACATGCACTTTTTCCAGGGCACTGCGCGACACAAAGATGCGGTCATTATTATCTTGCTGGTCAATGGGATAAACGAAAAATCCATTACGGTCCGGGGAATAACTATGGGTAGTACCGTAAAAATTCTCTCCGTCCTTAAAGATAACTACAATTTTACGCTGAACAGGAGACCCTGAAGTATACCCGTTAAATGTTCTAACCTTCTGATAATCCTTGTTTCCCTGAAAATCCTTAACAAAAAAGACAGCCTTAATATCGGTCATTGCAATTTCAATCTGCTCTACCTGGTCTTCATTCTGGTATTCCTCAATAATCTTCAGATGAAAAGTATTTTTTGCAGGGCTAAAATCAGTGGTATATCCCTTGACTATTTTCCCGTTATTGTATTTAATCACGGTCTTTTTACCATACATTATCGGCGACTCCTTTTTTATATTTTATAGATTTTTTCGTAATTCATCCAGGGCATCCTGTTTGACCCGTGAAACCTGTCTCTGTGTGATTCCCAGTATTTCTGCGGTTTTGGTCTGGGTGAGGTCCATAACAAACAGATAGTAGATAACATCCTTCTGTATTTTTTTCAAAGCATTGATAGCCCTCTTTAATTGTATAATATCTTCAATGGGCAACTGAAATGAACGGTATTCCTTACTCTTGATCTGATCCAGGATAGGAATATTATTCTCCTGGCTCTTTCTTGCCCTGCTGTCCAGAGAAACCACCTGTACCGATTCCCTGCCCTTTAATATTTCACTAATACCCTCTTGGGTAATATTAAAATAATCAGCCATTTCACTGATGGAGGGAAATCGCTCATAGTCCCTCCTGAATTGTTCGATATATTGATCAATCTTTCTGTTATATTCCTGCACCCAATGGGGAATTCTGATCACGGTATGTTTATCCCGGATATAATGGCGAATCTCCCCGTTTATCAACCAGGTAGCATAGGTTTCAAATTTAACGCCTCTACTCTCATCAAAGAGGTTCAAGGCATTTATCAACCCCAGGTAGGCAATCTGCTCCAAATCCTCAATGGGTTCTCCTGAGTGAATATATTTTCTGGCAATGTACTTAATCAACGGTTGATAGTATTGAACAGTCTTGTTGCTGATTTTATTGAAAACTTCCCCGTTTCTATTCATGCCCTCTTCTTTTCATTGATTTTTCTATTTTCTCAGTGTCAAGCGGTTCTTTGATATCGTATTCTCTTCTCTTCTGGTCAATAGACACCTCAAGCACCGCTTCCCGCGCTTTCAGGGCTTCCTTGAGCATTTCCGGTGACAAGTCAAGCATCTCGGAAAGTTCCTGAAAATCCGGGAATTGATTGTGCTGCTGGCGATAAGCTGCCAGCATCTGGTTTAACAGGGTATTCATCATCACGGAAAGCCAGTCAGGTACTTTCACTTTTTTGTGCTTCTCCCTGATATAATGGCGAATCTCTCCTGCGATAAGATGACCGGCATATTCCTGAAAGGAAATATCCTCCTGATCCTGGTACAGGTTGACGGCATTTAAAAGACCAATATAACCTGCCTGCAGAAGTTTTTCTTCCGGTTCACCGGAATTCTGAAATTTTTTTACCACCTCTGCCAGAAAATCCAGGTGCTCTTCAATTCTTCTTCCGTTATTATCATTCTGAGTACTGCTGTTGACTTGTTTATTTTCTTTCAAAGTATATCGACCTCTTTTCTATTTTACCCAACTAATTCTACC
The DNA here is from genome assembly GCA_964428905.1 of uncultured Atribacterota bacterium. Lineage (GTDB taxonomy): Bacteria > Atribacterota > Phoenicimicrobiia > Phoenicimicrobiales > Stramentimicrobiaceae > CAYSAA01. The sequence continues at coordinate 4,819 of CAYSAA010000231.1, read as the reverse complement.
ATACTGAATATTGGTAAATACATGGCAATAACCAGGGTACCAACTAGCAAGGCAACAACCGCCATTAAAATCGGTTCAATGACCGAAGTCAGTCTCTCTACAGCCCTTTCCACTTCCTGGTCATAGAACTGGGATACATTGAGCAGCATGGTTTCCAGCTCACCGCTTTCTTCTCCTACCATAATCATCTGGGTAACCATGGGCGGAAACACCCCACTATCTTCCAGCGGGGTAGAAATACTCTGCCCTTCCTTAATGCGGTCTGCAGACTCCATCACCGCATCGGCAATGATATCATTTCCGATTGATTCAGCCGATACCCGCAATGACTGGATAATGGGAACACCGCTGCGAATGAGGGTACCCAGGATACGGGTAAAACGGTTAATCGCTGTTTTCAACATTAAATTTCCGAAGATGGGTAATTTTAATTTTATTCGGTCAATATTTTTATGCCCTGCCTTAGTCCTATTGTAAGAAATGAATAAAAAGACCAGCAAGGCAACTACAGCTAAAATAACATACCAATAACGATTGAATCCTAACGTAAGCCCAACCAGCATCCTGGTCAGGAAGGGAAGTTCACCGCCAAACTGCTGAAATACTCCGACAAACTGGGGCAGTATAAAGGTAAGCATAAAGATAGCCATGATGACCCCGGCACCCATAATAAAAACAGGGTAAGTCATGGCAGATTTGATTTTCTGACGTAGTTCGTATTCCTTTTCCATCAGGGTTGCCATGCGATTCAGGATATCATCCAGGACACCCCCGATTTCCCCTGCTTTAATCATATTAATATAAAGTTTGGAAAATGTTTCGGGATGGGCGGCAAAGGCATCGGTTAAAGTAGAGCCACGCTCAACACTTTTTTTGATATCATCAATCTTTTGGGACAGCAGCTTATTTTCAGTCTGTTTGGACAGGATTTCCAGGCAGTTAACCAGGGTAAGGCCGGCACTGACCATGGTGGCAAACTGACGGAAAAAGATGGCTAAATCTCTGATTTTGATGGATTGAAAAAGGGTAATTTCGGTTGACAACAAGCCTTTGCTTTTCTTGTCAACAGAAATGATAAAATACTTCATCTCTCTCAGGCGGTCAATGACCATTTCCCGGTTATCCCCTTCGAGGGTACCGGTAAAGATCTGTCCCGCATTATTCCGCGCTTTATAGGTGAAAGTTGCCATTTTTGGACATACCTCCTACAAGTTAATAGTAGTGAGTATTGAGTATCGCGTATTGCGTTCAATACAAATAAATAATAATTTTAAATAAGCTACAACAAAAAACTTTAACAACATACCAATTTTAACATTATTATAAAGGATAATACCTAAAAAATAAATGCTTAAATTATAATTTATTTTCTTTCTTGAACGTTTATATAGGTTTCTATGCTACTATTCTCTTAATTAGGGTTGAAATCATCCTGGAAAGATAATCAAGTTTTTCTAATATTTTTGTTCTTTCATCCTCATTAATGTAATCTAATTCATTAGCAATGATAATCTGTGTTTCAACCTCAGCACAACTTCCTAAAGCAATATAAAGAAATTGCCTATATTCTTTATTATGATATCTCCTGAAACCTTCTGCAATATTGGAAGGTATAGAAACAACAGAACGTCTTATCTGGGAAGTCAGTCCATATAATTCAGTTTTTGGAAAGCATTTTGATAGTAAATAGATTTCTTTTACAATTTCAATCCCTAACTTCCAAATTCTTAAATCCTGAAAAGTTTTTATTTTCTTTTCTGTCATCTTTCTTTTTTCTTTATGTATATATTACGCAATACGAAATATTAATTTTCTTTCATTTATTCTTGCACTATTTTACTCAATACGCAATACGCACGACGCAGTACTTTTTTAGGTTGATGTCGCTCTGACGACTTCTTCCATGGTGGTAATGCCCTGGTTGATTATTCTCAGACCATCTTCTTTCAGGGTAATCATACCGTTTTTACGGATAGCTGTATCCCTTATTTCGCTTAAAGGGGCATTGTTATAAATCAGTTCGCGAATATTTTCATTGATGACCATTAATTCAAATATGGCAGTTCTCCCCTTGTAACCAGTTTCTTTGCAATGGGGGCATCCTTCCCCATGATAGAGATGCATTTCACCGGGTTTCATATTAAATTCATTCATGATTCTCTTTATCTCATCGGTGATGGGTACCTCTTTTTTACAATAAGAGCAAATTTTACGAACCAGTCTTTGGGCAATCACACCAATGACCGAGGAGGAAATCAAAAAAGGTTCAATTCCCATGTCAATCAGACGAATGATGGAACTGGGTGCATCATTGGTATGAAGGGTACTTAACACCAGATGACCGGTCAAGGCAGACTGGATAGCGATTTCTGCTGTTTCCCGGTCCCTGATTTCACCTACCAGCATGATATCCGGATCCTGGCGCAGAAAACTGCGTAAACCTGCGGCAAAGGTCAGACCGATTTTTGGTTTAGCCTGCAATTGGTTGACACCGTCCAGCCGATATTCCACCGGGTCTTCAATCGTCATAATCTTTTTCTCGGTTGAATTCAAAATATTTAGGGTAGCATATAATGTCGTTGATTTTCCGCTGCCGGTAGGTCCGGTAACCAGCAGAATGCCATTGGGTTTTTCAATCAGTTCCTGATACCTATCCAGATTGTATTGAGAGAAACCGATTGATTTTAAATCCAGCATGATCTGGTCAGGATCCAGTATTCTCAAGACAGCACTTTCCCCATTCACGGCCGGAATGGTAGAAACGCGGAAATTGACTTCTCTGCCGTGAACCTGAACTTTGATACGGCCGTCCTGCGGCAGGCGACGTTCGGCAATGTTCATATTGGACATGATTTTGATACGGGAAATAATGGCCATATGCAAACCTCTGGGTGGAGACATAATGTCATGCAATATTCCGTCCAAGCGATATCGTACCTTGAGGGATTTATCACCATACGGTTCGATGTGGATATCGCTGGCTCCTTCCTTGATGGCACGAAGCATGATTAAATTTACTAGGGAGATGACCGGTGCCTCGTGGCTCTGTGATACGCTTTTGGAAATATCCATGTCTGCTGTATCATCTTCCACTGCTGTTACAGGCAGGGAATTAATCTCACCCATCATCTGCTGCCAGTTTTCCGTGATGCCATAGACCGAATCCAGGGCTTTGCTGATATCATCACTGAAAGCGAGACAAGGATCGATTTCAAAACCCATTTTGATTTTAATTTCATCCTGGGTATAAACATCCAGCGGATTGGACATGGCCACAATCAGTTTTTCATTCTTTTTACCGATGGTTACCATGTGATGTTTGCGGCATATATCTTCCGGAAGCATTGCTACAATAGAAGGATCGAAAATTTTACCGTCCAGTTCAACATAAGGAATACCAACTTCTGCAGAGAGCAATTCCATCATCTCTTTTTTCCCGATAATCCCCATTTCCAGGATAACTCTTTGAATACTGTTGTCCTTTTCTCCCTGTTTATGACGAATCTTTTCGACATCTTTATCCTTGATTATCTTCTTATTAAGCAGTAAATCTAACAGGAATTCACCGGTAATTCCTTTTTCTTTTACAATCCTTGGTGCCATGTTAACCCCTTTTTGCTGAATATATTTTGTCATATTTTTTTCAATTTAACACGAAAATATTTAATTTGCAAAAAAAAATATAAGATTTAGTATCGAGTATGTAATGTAGTCCAAATACAAAATAGTATTGCGTCGTGCGTATTGCGTATTGAGTCCAATACATAATAATACAATAAATACAAAGATGTAAATTAATTAAAACAAATACTAATCAAAAAATCTCCAATCGATTATCTAAATAGTCATGCGTATTGAGTCCAAATACAGTAATTAGTAATAAGTAATAAAAACGGTTTTCAGTTTTTAGTTTAAAAGTTTCAAGGCGCAAGTGAAGAACAGTTGTCGGTTCTCAGTTTATATTTACAGGTACAAATACATGAGATTGCTTCAGTCGTTTCACTCCTTCGCAATGACAAATACAATATAAAATCATTAATCTAATATAGTTCATTCTTTACTGATATGCTTATGTCTGAAAACCGTAAACCGGAAACTGAAAACCCTCTTTCTTTCACTTATGTCCACACTAATTTACTTCATACTCGCGACTGTTTACTTTATTCCAGTAGAATTAACGTAATACGATATACGGTATACGTAATACTGTCTTACCCTCATATACTCCCACAGTATTTTACTACATACTATATACTACATACTAATTTATTATTCCGGCCATTTCTCTTTGCTTAATTCTATTTTACCATGTTTAAGCCAGAAAGACATAATAAATCGCTCCAGCATCCGGTAAATGAGGCGAGTTCCCAGGGCATCTTGTTTTTTGATAGGATGAACCAGGATAGTTAACAGGTTCAAACGATTGCCTCCCAGCACATCGGTAAATATTTGGTCTCCGATAACTGCCGTTTCTGCACTGCTGGTATTCATTATTTTCATTGCTTCTGTAAAAGGTTGTTTCAATGGTTTATAACGGCTGGAATAAAAGGGGATATCCAGTAGATTGCCAATTTCGGAAACATGACCTGCATGACTGTTGGATAAGATACAAATCTTTATACCCTTCTCTTTTACCTGTTCAATCCAGGAAACAATTTGTTCATCTACGACTTTTTTACCCCAGGGAACTAATGTATTATCAAGATCGATAATAATTCCCTTAATCTTCTTCTTTTCCTGCAATTTAACAATATCAATTGCATAGACATTTTTAATATAAACATCAGGAATGAGCTTCCGGCACATTTTTTACCTCTAT
>CAYSAA010000230.1:0-15021 GCA_964428905.1 uncultured Atribacterota bacterium | reverse complement strand
TATTTCTTAAGTTGAAATCTTTATCTATCACAAAGACGAAACTGTATCAATAAATATTTGGATCACTTTTGCCCCACCGATAAAAGTCCCTAAAGAACTACCCAAATTGGCTAAAGCTACAACTAGCAGTATCTTTGTAACACGGTTTCGAAAAAAGTCACCAAGCGTGGTCATATCTCCCAGGTTTTCAAAATCTTCAACTTTTGGTTTACGAATGATTGCCTCTACCATACCGGCAAACCAGCCAGCAGCTAGTAAAGGATTTAAGGAGCTGATAGGGGCAACCAGAAAGGCAGTTAGAATTGAAAGAGGATGAGCCGTTGCAATCAAAGTTCCCAGAGCTGCCAGTGATCCATTCCAGATAAGCCACTGAAAAATTTGGTTCATTCCACTGGGCACAGATAATCTAAAAGTTGAAAAAACGATTACAACAATTGCAATCGGAATTGCCCAGAGAAGCCATTTTAACCAGTTAGCTCCTTTGGGTATATGATTTAAAAGATTTAAATCATGACTTTTGAATATTTCCTGTTTTATTCCGGGTACATGTCCTGCTCCCACTACTGCTACAATTTTTTTGCCAGGGGAACTCTTAATTTTTTCTGCCAGGTATTGATCGCGTTCATCTATCAATGTACTTTTCAAGCGGGGGAAAGAAGTGGCTAAATCTTGTAAAGCAGCAGTAAGTATATCTTCAGATTTGAGTTTTTCTATTTCTTCTTCTGTAATGTCTTCTTTATTAAACATACTTAGCAATAACATAAAAAATAGTCGTATTTTTCCGAAAAAACTCAATTTTTTCCAGATCCTGGTAAAGGTTATCTGGATATCACGGTCAGCCAGGATGAGTTTAATATTATTTTCCTTAGCTGATTGGATTGCTTGAATCATTTCCTGTCCCGGATTGATACCTAATTGGCGGGCGAGTCTTTTTTGAAAAGACGAAAGAATTAAGTTAACCAGCAAAAGAAGTGATTTTTTTTGTTTGATAATGGCGATAATATCCATATTTTTCCATTTGTCCGGATTGATAATGGACTGAAAACGTGAGGAACATAGCTCGACACAAACAGAATCCGGTTTTTCTTGCTCAATAAAATTTTTTACTGTCTCAGCACTGTTTTTGGAAACATGGGCTGTACCAATGAGAAAAATATCTTTATCATCTAATGAAATATAATGAATATCTTTATTATTTTGCAATCGTAAATCTCCTTAATGAAAAAACCAAGATCGAATAATTTAAATCGTCAAAGATGAATGACAACAAACATTATAACATACCAGGAGAAAATGGTGTAGAATAAATAACAAGGTTTTGATAGAATTGAGTTAATATTTTTATGATTAGGGGGACATAATGAAGAAATCGATTGGTGCAAAAACATTACTGCCTGCTGTTCCGGTGCTGATTGTTGGTAGTTATGACGAAAAAATGAAACCAAATTTAATGGCTTGTGCCTGGGGAGGTATATGCTGCTCTAAACCTCCCTGCATAAATGTTTCATTAAGAAAAGCAACCTATTCGTATCACAATATTGTTTCCCGCAAGGCTTTCACCCTGAATATCCTTTTTGCTGACCGGGTTCAAGAGGCAGACTTTTATGGCATTGTTTCAGGCAGCGAACATAACAAATTTGAACAGACTGGGATTACACCGGTGAAAAGTGATATCGTTGCTGCCCCTTATGGCAAGGAATTTCCTATGGTACTGGAATGTAAGGTAATACATCAGATTGAGATTGGATTGCATACCGAATTTATCGGAGAGATTATGGATATTAAGGTTGATAATGATTTGCTTGATGAAAATGGTAAAATTGTAGGAAGTAAGCTTAACCCAATTCTTTATATCCCTGAAATAAGAGAATATTATGCGCTGGGAGAATACTTAGGCAAAGGATTTTCACTGGGTAGGATATGATTTCATAAGGCATCCTGAAAAAGAAAGTATTTGTTACATTAAATATTTGGAATGAAGAGCCTTACCCTTCTAATTTTTAAAAAAGCCATTCCAGAGTAAAATAGAGTCCCTTAGAACGTTCCAGTATCCCTAATTTGGACTTGGTATCACCTAATAGGAAAACATAGGAAAATGATGCAGTGACATCCTCAGTGATCTGGAAATCCAGGCCGATAACATTACCCATACTCATGTCGCTAAGACTTAAAATCCCGATATAGAATGGTGTAAAGTCACAATTTTCTATTTCCTGTTGAGCATTAAGGTATAAGTAGGGAGAACAATTATTTCCTCTTTCAAAGGGGAGTCCATAGATAAAGCCACTGTTCAGGTACAGATTGGAATTAGTGGTATAATCGGCTCCGATTACGGCTTGGAGATAAGGTTTATCCAGCATGGTATCTCCCTGGAATTCCCAGCTCTCCGGAACGACATAGGACAGATCTCCCCGTAAGGTTGCGCCTTCAATCCCCGGGAATTCTCCCTGGAATTCCAGTCCCACAACCTGTTTAGCAGGATATCCCAATGTTATTTCCATGGTTGTCCCGGAGGGATTTGGTTTTGTGGATAGATTAGCAGGGAAGGGTTCCATATAGTATCCCTGGTAATAACTGATAGCGGCATCAAAGGATGGGAAGCTGTGATTCAGGCGTAAGCCCCAGATCACATCTTGGGCTGATTGATAGGCAAGTTCCACAGTATCTACACTAATTCCCTGACCCTGTAATACAGAACCATAGTTTGCCAGGTAATTATCTTTTAGATATTGACTAGGATAAGGAGTAGGCATAAGTTGAGGCAACAAAACCCCCTGGAGATAGGTCAAATCGTTTAGGTAATAGGTAGCACTTACCCCCAACACACCAAGCTTATCCTGTTTTTTGGTCAAAGAGAGACCGGGGGGCATGGGATTGAAATTATCCAGGGGACTGAATAGGTCAGCTGCCCCCCAGCGGGTAATGATTTTTCCTGCCTTGAGGTCGAGATTATCAATGACATTATAACCGCTGAGATAGACTTCATTAGGCCCTACTATAAAGGGTTGGGCATATGCTTTGCTGGTTGTTCGAATGACCAGATCTCCCTCCAGAAAGATATCATCCGAAATCTCCTGGAAATAGTCGATATTGAGTGTGAGGGTATGATTCATTCTTTCCTGAGACAATAAATAAGAAGATTCATACTCTAATGTCTGTGAGGTGTTAAAGGCTAATCCCTGTACAGAGCAAAAGGCTAATAACATAATGACTAAAAAAAGAATGCCCGGTAAATATTTATATTTCATCATTGCTCCTCCTATCATTATAATGTTGGTTTCTGCAGGGTACGGATACTGAAAAAACTGGATGACAAATCCAGGTTGTATTCAATTTCTTGAACATTCATTTGCGTCTGGTGTTTATCGATGATATTGTTCAGTTCCATTCTCAGGGGGGTAAATTTGCCCTCATCGTCAATTTTCACTTCTTTTATCTCCAGTGTTTTGGTGAACTTCCCGTCTAAATCATAGAATTCCACCTTTTCTACATAAAATTGTTCTTTATTAACGTAGAGTACAAATTTATTATAGGAAGTGTCTTCATCATCCGGGAGTACTGCAATGACAAATTGTTCTTCTGTTTCTTCCAGCAGCTCTTTTTCATAATCTTCACTCTGGTAGTCCATACTGATATCTTCATAGGAGAAATCGGTGCCCATGAAGTTTTCCTGTTTGGAAGAGCCGGCAATTCGCCTGGGTTTTTGGTAAGCGGGCATATAGAGATATATCTTGTCCCCGTTTTCGATACTTAACAGGGTTACTCCTTCCACTGACTTGGGGGAAAGAAAACGCATCAGCATGGTTATTTTGTCATCTTCTTCCTCTTTTTCAAACATGATGATTTCTCTTGTTTCTTGCTTACCATCTTTATCAATAAGAATCATTTCTGCCTGTGTCTTACTGTTTTCATACTCAATCTGGTTTTCTCTGACCTTATCAATAATCTCATTGGCGGTTAACTGTCCGGCAGCGCAGACAAATAGGTTTAGACTAAGGAATAGGCCTAGAAAAATAAGAATAACAAAGTAATATTTATTTTTGTTTATCATTTTTTCTCCTCCTTGAATTTAATGATATTTAGTAATATTGGCAGTAATAATAGGGTATAGACAACACTTATCAGCATGACGCTGGCAATCAGTTTAGCGAATTCCGAAATCATATTAATTTCCGAGAAAGCCAGCACAAATAACCCTGCTGCTACAGAGATAGAATTAAAGACAATAGCTCTACCTGTACCTGTCATAGTAATTTTCATTGCCTTGATTTTATCATGTTTTTTTAGTTCCTGTTTAAAGCGATTGATGTAATGGATGGTGTAATCAATTCCTGCCCCGATAGCAATACTAGCAACCATCATGGTGCCGATGTTTAGTGAAATTCCGGTAATTCCCATTATTCCAAAGGCAGTTAAGATGGTAAAAATAATTGGGATCATAGCAGTAATACCAATCAATATAGATTCAAATTGTAAAACTAATAATATGCCTACTATAATAAATGCTGTGAGCATGCTCTTAATCTGTCCTCGAAAAACACTGTCATTTACCTGATTGGTAATGACAGGGATGCCGGTCAGGCGATAGGCAAAACGGATATCACCTTCCAGATCAGGAACATAAACATAGTCATCGGTGAGATACCAGAGATAGTCAGCATCATCCTGGCTTAAATTTTGATGGAAAGAAGTCGTGATTTCAGCCCTGGCATACTTGATTTTTTCCCGTTCCCCGGCAATAGCAATGGAGCTATCGATGACTTCTTTCAGGTATTCGGCATCTTCTTCGGGTATATCAAGCTCTTGTTCTAAATTCTCCATGAAAGAGGTTTCTTCGGGATAGACTTTGAGGTACTCTGAAAGGATTAGCTGAATATCAGCAGTTGATATACCAAAATCTTCCAGTTCCATAATTGACAGACTGATTACTTCCTCTGCAAAATCTTTGGTTTGTTGAACAAATTCTTCATCAGGAAGAGAGGCAATGTGTATTAATTTTTCTCTTAAATTGTCTGCATTATCAAAGTTATTGCCATTTGCTTGCCATGAGCTGATGATTTCTTCGGCAATATAGGGGTAGTATTGCTCTTTCTCTTTCGGTGATAACTGATTCAGATTAACTTCCTTTACAGAGGTAGGAATTTGTTGGATAAATTCTTCAACTTGTCCAATAGAACTTCCTACAGTCAGGGAAGTCATTTCCCGAGAGCGTATTTGCAGAATGGTGTTTTGATCTTCATTGGCAAGCATAGAATTGATATACTCATTATCACCGGCAAAAAACCAGAGATTATCTATTTTACTGATATTGGCCGGAATAATCTTTTTATTTTCCATGGCATCATTAAGCTGGGTTAGGAATGTTGTAATGGAAGATGGTTGAGCAAGGGAGGGAAGTCGACGGGCATAATTTTGAATTTTATCAATACTTCTTAAAATATAAGGATGTTTTACATTATCTGCTTCCAGATAGACATAGAGAAAATCCACACCACCAAATTTCTCTTTAAAGTAATCCATCGTTTGGGTAATAGGATTATTCTCTCCCAATCTACTTTCAATAGAAGAATCAGGTTTGACCTGAAAGGAAAAAATAGCAGAGATAATAATAACGAACACAATGATTCCAAGCACCAAATTTCTCTTATTGATAATAGATTGGGCGATGACTTTCAGAATCCTGGTTACCAGATCATTGGCGTGATAAGAAAAATTTTCAGGTACCTTTTTGGGTGCAAAAGTACTGAAAATAGCACCCAGTAGAAAAATGACCAAAAGGAAGGCTACAAAGATACCAATTGTGGCAAAGATACCAAATTCTGTCATAGGCCTTACCACTGCCGTCATGAGTGAAGCGAAACCGGCCATAGTCGTTAAAGCACTCATCAAGATGGGGATAAAAACAAATTCGATACTTTTTTCAACTGCATCTTTAGGAGAAAGATAATGCCTTTCTTCATAGTAACGGCTGATAAAATGAATACCATAGGCAGTCACCAGAGAGAGCATAATAATCGGAATGGCAGAAATAACGATGGTCACTGTTCTTCCTGAGGAAGCGACCAAACTCAACATCCAGAAAGAGGAAAGAAGTGCCACCAGAATTGGTAAAAAAGTTCCCTGTAGACTCCTGAAACAATAATAAAGAAGAACCAGAATTACCAGAGCAGCAATGATGGCTAAAGACATATTATTTGAAGCCATTTCTGTGATTTGTGTTTCCATCATAGGCAATCCGAAGTATTCTATTCTTTTTACGTTAGCTCTATGCTGATTGATGATATCTTCCAGGTCTTTTCTTAACAGTGTTCCGTTCACGTTATCTGTTGATTCAATCATGAGCAAACCTACTTGACCGTCTGATGATAGATAAGCTCCTTTTACCAGGTCATCTTCCAGGGCAGTTGTCTTTAATTGCGCGGCTTCCTGTTCAGTCTCGGGGAAAACTTCTACAAACTCCCTCACTTCAATGCCAAAATCAGTAGCTATGATCTTGGGCATATTTAGGAAAGAGTTAACCGAAACAATATAATCTGATTTTTCCAGTTGTTCAGCGATTGCCTTAAAGTTTTGTAAATTTTCCAGTTCAAACAAGTCATTATATTCCAGAGACACAAGGGTCAGATTTTCATCATATTTACCGAATTTTTCTGAAATTTCCTGATAGAATTGAATTTCAAGGTCATTTTCGGAAAGATATTTGGTGATATCGTCCTCCACTTTCAGGTTTTTAATTTGCGTGATACCGATAATTGTGAGAAGTAAAACGAAAATAATGATGAGCTTGGAATGTTTACTGACAAAATAGGCTAATCTTTTCATATACTATGTGGCTCTCCCGTATGGTTTATATTTTAAATAGAACTATACTATATTTTCTGATTTTGAAATCCCAGACATGATGATTCTGGCAAGCATTTCAATAACCTCTTCAGTTGAATAAGAAAATTGGGATATCACTTCTGGAATGGCGATAGACTGAACTGTATTAAGAATCACTAAAACAATAATGTCAAGATCAATATCCTGACACACAGTACCTTCTTTTTTACCTTGCTTGAGTAATTCTCTTAGTTCATTGTTAATCATCTTTTCGCGAAGTTGGCTGATTATTTGCCAGGCCTTGGGATTGTTTTTACGTATGTCTTCAAATGCATGAATATTAAATTGTGAGATTTGTGATTGCACTAAAGAAATAAATTGTTTGAGTGCACCTAAACCACGATTGTTTTTGTCTTTTATGATCTGATCAATCTTTTCCTGGAATTCCTGAAAAAAATCATATATAACAGATTCCAGTAACAGGTGTTTACTTTGAAAGAACTGGTAAAGGGTCTTTTTACTCATATGAAGTTCTATAGCTAATTCATCCATTGTTACCTTGGAATAACCCAAGGCAAAGAAGAATGTTCTGGCGGTGTTCAGTATTCTTTTTTTAATGGTGTCATCCTGTATTTTTATCATACTCCAAATAATTATCAATAGTAAAATGAAAAAACTATAATAGTACAAACAGTTTCCTTTTTATTATAATGATACTTATGGTTACATGTCAAGTTTTTTTAAACTTCCATCTGGCTATATCAAAATATAGTCAGGATTTCAACAGCGTCAGCGAACCGATAAATCTTATCATCAAATAGACAGCGTACTATTTGTATTCTTGCTTATTATTCAGTCTGTTACAAGTTAAACTCTAATGGTATAAAAACTAAGGACAGCACCCAGAATTGTCAATAAGTGCCAGTAAGAATAAAAGATTTGATTCATATTAAAAAAATAGTACAATAAAAAAATAGAAAAAGGAAGATCCTATTCTTCTTTCCTAAAAATTTAATCTATGCTATATTTTCTTTTTTAAAGATTTAAGTTATAATATTACATGATTGATTGAATATTCTTTAATAGAGGGAGTCAGTAGTTATGAAGAATATTGGTGTTGTCTTGTCAGGCTGTGGTGTGCAGGATGGTAGTGAGATTCACGAAGCAACCCTGACTCTATTCTTCCTGGACCAGTCTGGTGTTAAGATTACCTGTTTCGCTCCAAAAATCAAACAATATCATACCATTGATCATTGTACAGGGGAAGTTCAAGATGGGGAATATCGACAGGTATTGATTGAGTCTGCCCGGATTGCCAGGGGAGAAATCTTAGATTTATCCCAGGCAAAAGTCGAATTATTGGATGGATTGATTTTTCCGGGAGGATTTGGGGTCGCAAAAAATCTATGCGATTTTGCCTTTAAAAAAGATGATTGTCAGGTCAACAAAGATACAGAAAGAATCATCCAATCAATGCATACTGCAGGAAAACCACAAGGTTTTATTTGTATTGCTCCAGTCCTTGCTGCCAGAGTACTGGGTTCATTTCATCCACTATTGACAATTGGTAAGGACCAATCAACTGCCCAATTATTGGAGAAGATGGGAGCCAGGCATATCATTTCCAAGGTTGATGAAATTGTCTATGACCCTGATCATAAAATCCTATCAACAGCTGCTTATATGTTGGGTCCCACCATTTCCAGAGTTGCCGTTGGAATAGAAAAACTTGTCCAAAAGATTGTCGAGGTTGAATGACCATCAGAAATTATTAAAAACCCCATTCATTGAAACAAAATTTTATGTTGAAACGCGCTAATGAATTTGCTATTAATATAACATATATTTATTTAAAAATTTGAAAGAAATATTATTAAGGAGAATTGAAGTGGTCGTTAAGAAGAATGAAAAAAAACGTTATTATCCTTTAGGAGATGATATTCATTCTATCAAAGATTTAATTGAAGAAAAGAGAAAAGAAATAAGAGAACTTGAATCACAATGGAAGAGTTTACCAAAAATTGATTTTACAGACAATGGGGAAGAGACAGAAAGGGATAAATTAAAAAGACAAATAAAACGTTTGGAAAAAGAGATAAAAATTTTACAACGAAAATTATAATCGATCGAAGATAAATTTTAAAGGACAGGAGTTAACGAGATTGGAAGAAAAAAGTCATTCAGAGAACAATAAATATTTATTAACCATGATGGTGGCCAAAAGAGCCAAACAGTTAAATCAGGGCTTTAAACCGCTTATAGAAATAGATGCAAGAAATAATCGACTACTGGCATTAAAAGAGATTCAGGCAGGGAAGGTTTATATTAAAGACGATCATAAAAGCCAAGATAAAGAAAATAATGACTAATGACTAAGTATATTAACAAAAATAGGAGATTAACAATAGAATCCGTTTTACTTTTTAAAGTAAGCGGATTTTATTGTTAATCTCAAAAAGAGGACACCAGGGAAAGTTTCATAGAAATGAAAGAGTCTTTTAGGTAGTTAGAAATATATTTCTGATTGAATTCGTAGTAAGATAAGAATATATGAAAAAATAAAATTACTCTACTTTAAATTAAGGCTAAGAACTGTCATAATAATAAAGAAAGATGATAAGTCTAAATATTCTTGCTTAGAAAAAACATAAGGTGTTATTTATGAAAAGTTCTTATTCTTTGATAAGTTTAGTGTTGGTGTTTTTTTTGTTTGTTTTTAGTCCATCCATTAGAGCGAATGATATTCAGATAGGAGGACAACTTAATGCCTCGGTAACTGGTTTCTATGATAGTGAGATGGGATATGGGTTATTTCCTGAGGCAAATCTTGATCTGGAGTTATTTTTACCATCTTGGAATAATTATGAGATAAAATGTGCAGGCTATTTCTTTACCGATATAGCCAGAGGAAAGGTAGATTTTTTCTGGAAAAGATTATACTGGAAACACAGATTTGAAAATCTACATCTTACTATTGGAAGACAACCTGTTTCCTGGTCCTTCGGTTCTTTGTTAAATCCGGTGGACTATTCCTTGGGTGCAGTTGCTCTAGATAGAGATTACAGTTCTAAATATCAAGATGCTATGGAGGCCTATTTCCCTATCAACTGGAATACTAGTTTATCTTTGGTAGCCTCTCTAACCAACAATAGCAGGGATTTGAAGGTAGGCGTAAGAGGAAGAACACTAATCAACGGTTTTGATGTAACTGTTAATTTTGTACAGGAACAATTAAATATGGGAGAAGGGGGTCAAAGGCGTTTTGGTATTACAACCAAGGGAGACTTGGGTCCCTTCGGTGTTTATGGTGCAATGGGATATTATCGAGAGAAAAAAAATTCTTTTTCTATTTTAGCTGGATTTGATTACAGTTATTTCGTTCAGGCCGGCAATCGGCTGTATTTTCAGATAGAATATTTAAATATCCCGCCAGATATTTTGCCACAAATTGCAGGCTTTATGATAACTGAAGAACAAGAAGAGAAAGAGAAAAATATGAATCTAGTGGTAAGCAATGCTTCCTATCAAATTGATGAGTTTTCCAGTATTAGCCTGACTTCTTTTTGTAATTTCAGTAGTGGTTTAAAACTAATTATGCCTTCCTATAGCAATCAAATCAATACCAACACCACTGCCAAGCTTCAGGCAGGAATAACGTTGGAAACAGAACAGAAATTAAATTCCTCTTCATTGAACTGGGTTTTTGGTAAACCGTCCCAGTTCTTCGTTGAATTAGGCATTGATTATTCTTTTTAGCAAATAGTTTATTTACTTTGTATGAAATTGAGTTAGAAAAGACATTTAGTCTTATCATTGGAAAAATAGAAGGATTACAACAATTTCTTAAAAACATGTTGTATTAAAAGGAGGAGAAATTGGTTCAATCTAAAATTGCTATTGCCAGCGGAAAAGGTGGTACAGGGAAAACATTATTATCAACCAATCTAGCACGGACCCTAAGTGATATGGGTGAGGAAGTCCATTATATTGATTGTGATGTTGAGGAGCCAAATGGACATTTGTTTTTAAAACCTGAGGATAATAAGGAAGAGGCTATTCATTTGTTATCTCCTGCTGGTGTAGATGATGAAAAATGCATAAAGTGCGGAAAATGCAGTGAAGCCTGCCATTATAATGCTATTGCTGTAGTGAAAGATAAGGTTTTGTTTTTTAAAGAATTGTGTCATCTGTGTGGTGCCTGCCAAATTGTTTGTCCTGTTGATGCAATTATTGAAGAAGAAAGAGAAATAGGTATTTTACGTCATGGTTTCAGTGGAAAAATAAAATTTCATGATGGTTTATTGGCAACAGCAGAAGGAGGAATGTCTCCCCGTCTGATTAGAAAATTAAAAACATCCATCGATGAAGGAATCAATATTCTGGATTCTTCTCCCGGAACAGCCTGTCCGGTAGTAGAGACTATCAAAGATGCAGATTTGTGTGTATTGGTGACTGATCCGACACCTTTTGGAATGCATGATCTTAAATTAGCAGTGGCTATGGCACGTAGTTTGGGGAAAGAACCGGTTATTGTGGTGAATCGGGCTAGCTATGATAGTCGGGATTTAAAAGATTATTGCCAAAATCAGCAATTAGAAATTGTCAGTGAAATTCCCAATGACCGCAAAATTGCCCACTTTTATTCCCGTGGGGACCTTATTATTGATGAACTTCCAGAATATAAGGTTTTATTCAAGAAATTGGCTATCAGGATTCTGGAAAATGCCAAATATAAGAAGGAAATAAAGAAGCCTGCTGAGAAAGATTATTTCTTTCAGGATCGTCCGGTAATCAAGAAAAGTTTGAAATCAGACCAAATTCATGGAAAGAAGCCAAAAGAGGTTGTCATTATTAGCGGAAAAGGTGGAACAGGTAAAACTTCGCTTGCTGCTTCTTTATCGGCATTAGATCATTCAATGGTGATTGCTGATTGTGATGTAGATGCCGCTGATTTGCATCTTATTTTGAAGCCAAAAATCATAGAGAAGGGTTATTTCAGTGGAACCGTGAATGCGAAAATTATCCAAGAGCGATGTACTGCTTGTGGTAAATGTAAGGATGCCTGTCGTTTTCTGGCTATTGAAGAAAAAGTTGAAAAAGGAAAAACGAAATATACTATTAATCCAGTGGATTGCGAAGGTTGTGGTGTTTGCTACCTGGTCTGTCCAGAAAATGCGATCGAAGTTCATGATGCTATAAACGGAGAATGGTTTATTTCTGATACACGTTTTGGACCTATGAGCCATGCACGTCTGGGTATTGCAGAAGAAAATTCAGGACGATTGGTGACTTTAGTGCGGGACCATGCGGTTAATTTAGCCAAAGAAAAAAAATTAGGTCAGAACTTGATTGATGGGTCTCCTGGTACAGGATGTCCGGTCATTGCATCCCTTACTGCAGCAGATTATGCGGTTATTGTTACAGAACCGACGGTCTCGGGGTTGCATGACATGAAACGTGTATTTGACCTGATTAATTATTTTGGCATAAAAGCCGGGGTGGTAATCAATAAATTTGACATTAACCAGGATATGACTCAGAAGATTAAAGCAGAAACAGACAAAGTAGGAAAGAAAATTCTGGGGCTTATCCCCTACGATGAAGTTGTGACTATGTCTCAAATGAGAGAACAGTCAGTGGTTGAATATGAACCAAAAAGTGAAGTGTCAAAAGAAATAATCAAGGTAAACAAAAGTATCAAAGAGGAAATAGGAAGCAACGAATAAAACTATATGGAGAGAGAGGTTATCGTTATGTTTTTCTGGATGCAGGGTACGTGGCTCAAAACTTATACCTCTGTGCCGAGACAATTGGATGTTTTAATTACTGAAAATAAGATCTAACGGGGATATGAAATGGAGCAACGAGATACAGGTAAAAATGTAATCATGAAAATGGAAATGCTGGAAAGAGTTATAGGCCAATTATATAGAACATACGCTAAAAAATTTCCCAGTGAGTATTCATTTTGGATGCAATTATCTAACGAAGAAGAAGAACATGCCGGATTGATTAAGGATTTGGGTATAGAGGTGAAACGGTCAAATCTTTCTTTTAACAATAAGAGATTCAATATAAATGCAATCCAGACCACAATTCTATATATTCAGAAAAAAATTAGCCAGGCAAGAGATAGTTCAATGACCGAGCAGAATGCTTATAACATTGCCTGGGATATTGAGAATGGATTGTTGGAAAAGAACTTTTTCAAGACCTTTAAAACCGATCAACCCGGTTTAAAAAATGTGTTAACTAAACTCATTCATGATACAGAAGAACATCGCAATAGAATTATTCAGAAAAAGAATAATCATACTTTTAGATCATGATCATTTTTCATTTACTTATTTATGGGATTAATCATGGAGATAGAGATATTAGCGACAGAATCTTTAGGTGTGAGAGGTTTATGCTGTTTCATCGAAACGAAAACAAAAAAAATACTTATTGATCCGGGAATTGCCCTGGGTTATTCCCGATACGGTCTTTTACCTCATCCTTTTCAGGTAGCAGTTGATGAACGAATAAAGGAAAAAATAATAAAAAGATGGAACGAAGCTACCGATATTGTATTCAGCCATCTGCATGGTGATCACGTTCCCCTGGTTCAAGCCAATCCCTATCAATTAAGTATTTATCGTTTGGATAAATTAGAACCCCAGGTGAAAGTATGGGTAAGCCATTCCGCACAGCTCAATAATCTGGAAAAAAATAGGTTATTTTCCCTTCAACCTTTTTTGGGACAAAATTATTCTTTTGTTGGCACTCAATTACAAAAAGGCTTTTCCTTTTCAAAAATAGTTTTTCATGGAGAAAGAGATAAAAACAGAAACAAAGTATTTATGACTTGCATTGAAGATGATTTGGTATTTGTCCATGGTTCCGATATTCAATTGCTTGATAAAGAGGCAGTCCAAATCATATTGTCATGGAAACCAGATGTTCTGCTGGTTAGTGGTCCTCCTTTGTATCTGTCTGCCAAGATGAATCAAGAATTATTGCATATTGCTACGGACAATGCCCTGCGATTATCTAAGAATATTCCTACCGTAATTATTGATCATCATCTTTTGAGAAATTATCAAGGATTACATTGGTTGAGAGAGATCAATAAAAAAGCAAGCCATCAGGTGGTATGTGCAGCAGATTTTATGAAAAAGCCGCTCATGATGTTAGAGGCAGATCGGATAAAACTATATCATGATATGCCTATACCACCTAACTGGCATGAGAGATATAGCAATCGCTTAGTGAAACCACAGGAATATTGGGATAGAGGGGAAATGATATACATCCAAAATAAGGTATGAAATATAATCAAGAAACCAAAGTTTAAATTAGATGTTAAGTAGGCATTAATTCGTATAGAGTATTAAAGAGTGTATAATCTTTCTTTTAAAATATAGCTTAATATATGTTTATTTGATTGATTTTTGAATTAAAAAACATTTTTATAGACACATGGTTTAATGATGATTACGGTTAGATGTATGAAATGCAAGCGGGTTATTTTTAAGTATCAAAAGATTGGGAAGGGGAATTTATGGCATTGCTGGAAGAGCAGAATTAAGCGTGACAATAGCGTTCATCAGGGTAATGAAATAAGATGTGTTTGTGGTAACCTCATTGGTATAGAGGAAGACAAATGGATCAAAATGAAACAACATGCTTTTGAAATATCCGGAACAATAACTAAAAAATAGAGAGTATATGATAGGTAATAAAATGCCTGCCAGATCTGCAAAAAACTGAATTACGGGAGGAATAGTTAGAATATTTGCTACCTTATTATACATAATGATATATACAGCTAAAATGCATAAAATTGCATTTTTATTTAACCATAAAAAACTGCCTTCTTTGAAGGTAGTAATGGTTAAATAAAATGGTTTTACCATAAAGATAAAGCTATGCTAACTGAAATATTTTTACCTTAAATCCTAAACAGACGAAAAATAGTATGAAAGTCTTTTTTAAAAGATAGCTAAGAGATCAAGAGAAAAGAGCAGAGAAAAAACTGGCTAATAAAAAGTTAAACCTCTTTTAGAGGTTCTTAAAGCCACCCGCTATACGGGTGCGATATTTATTAGTTGTATGGGTTTATAGAAGTTGGAAAGGAGAATTCATTTTTTGACTGGAAATTAGCAGTTCTTCGGGAATCTGATATTTTATAAGTTGTTTTAGAATAGCCGGAACAAA
>CAYSAA010000229.1:0-1836 GCA_964428905.1 uncultured Atribacterota bacterium | reverse complement strand
AAGAATCATTTTTACCCCAAAGTATATTGAAAAGGATTAATGCACGTTTGATTTGTACCACAGATGACCCATGTGATGATTTAAAGTACCACAAAGATGCTAAAAAGTTCCCCTGGATTCAATTTCTTCCTACTTTTCGCCCAGATGCCTATTGTAATTTATTCGATGAAAAATGGAGATCAAAAGTAGAAGATATCTGTCAGTTAACGGGACAAGATATAACATTAAAGGGGCTTATGGAAGCATTAAGGCAAAGGCATGCTTATTTTGCCAGTATGGGAGCCAAGGCCAGTGATCATGGTTTGTTAGAACCTTATGGTTTAGAGGTTGAACAGGCAAGGGCAGAAAAGATTTTTTGGGAAGCCTATGAACAAAAAAAGAAATTTAGCATCCATTCAATTGAAACAAAAGAATTTATCTCTTATATGATGCATCAGTTTTGCGTTATGAATCAGGATAACGAAATGGTAACCCAAATTCATTATGGCGCTGTAAGAAACGCCAATGAATATCTATTTAGTCGCTGGGGTCCGGATGTAGGAGGCGATGTTACTGCAGAACACATTGATGTTGTTGCTAATTTAAAACCCCTTTTATCAAGATTTTTTAGTGGTAAGAGTGGAAAGGAAGGACATCTGGTCTTATATTCAATGAATCAAATCTTTTTTCATACCAATCTTATGCTGGAAAGAGTCTTCCCTCGTGTTCATACCGGTTTTCCCTGGTGGCAGAATGACAATATCTATACCATGGAACATTATTTATTGCATCTTATATCGGCATCACTCTGGTCTTCTAGTGCAGGTCCAGTTTGCGATGGGAGAAAAATATTGTCAGAAGGAAGCCGCTTTGAGATGTTTGATCGTATTATTTGTCGGGCATTAGGGAAATTATGGTTAACAGGAGCAATCTCCAAAGAAGGAGCTATCCGAGCAGTAAAGGGATTAATGGCAGAAAACCAAATAAATATTTTTCAAATTGAGAGCTCGTTGTAAGAGTCCCCTTGCCATTCAATATGATAATATAGTTATTATTCTGTTTCTGATTACTTACTTTCAATTCTTTCCCATGTGTTTACTGGAGTATTACTTAGATCACATTTTGCTTGAGAGAAAGTACCTACTAATCGCAGATTTTTTAGTTATTTCTAAATAAGTTACTTTAATATTTTCACTAAATGATTTATAATGACTTGGATTTAATCTATTATACTATGTTAACAGTTAACATAGTATAATAATGTAGCTAATGATAGAATTAAATTCAAAAGGAGTGATATTAATGGATTTTAGTGGTAGGGTTGTTATTGTAACAGGAGGTGCCAGCGGTATTGGTAAGGCAACTGCAATTATGTTTGCCCAGTACGGAGCCAATGTGGTTGTAGCTGATTTAGATGAAAAAGGGGCTAATGAGGTAAAAAAACAAATCGAGGACCAATATGCTCGAGAATGTATGGCTGAACGTTTAGATGTGAGCAACAAGGAAAATGTCGATACTATGATTACCAAGATTGTTCAACACTATCAAAAAATAGATATTTTAGTACACTGTGCAGGTATCTGTTATTTTGGCATCGATTTCTTGGATTTACCCGAGAAAACATGGAATCAGGTAATTGATGTCAATCTCAAGGGAACATTTCTAATTGGGCAGCGTGTGATGAAAGAAATGGTGAAAAATAATTATGGACGCATTATTAATACCGCCTCGATAGCAGGGGAAATTGGTGGTAAATTGTCTGGTGCAGATTATTCTGCTTCCAAAGGTGGAGTTTTAGCTCTTACTAAAAGCATGGCAAAGTACGGTGCTACTTTTAATATAACAGCCAATTGTATA
>CAYSAA010000228.1:0-1805 GCA_964428905.1 uncultured Atribacterota bacterium | reverse complement strand
CGGGCTGATAAGCAAAGATAGCGGCCAAATTTTAATAGATGGCAAAGAGGCAGAAATAAATTCTCCTTTTGATGCCAGAGGATTTGGAATAGTTCTGGTCCATCAAAATTTGAGTTTGATACCCGATATGAGCGTCTGGGAGAATATTAATCTTGGACATGAAAAAAGATCAAAAAAAATTTTTTTCGATAATAAATATGCAAAGACAAATGCTGAAGAAATATTGAATGATCTAAGTCCTGACGGTATTAGCATTGACAATAAAGTATCAAGTCTGACTCCCAGCCAGATGCAAATGGTTGAAATAGTCAAGGCTCTCTCACAGAATCCGCGCTTATTGATATTAGATGAACCGACTGCAGCACTTGAATATTTTCAGGTAGAAAAATTGTTTAAGAAAGTCAGGGAGCTAAAAAAGCAAAATGTATTTATATTGTTTATTTCACACAGGCTGTGGGAAGTAACTGACTTATGTGACATGGTATTTGTTTTCAGGAATGGTGAGACGGCAGGCAGTCTGGATTTTGAAAAACAGCCGAGAAAAGAAAGTTTAATAGTACCTTTATTTTTGGGTTCAAAAGAAGATTTTGATGTTGTAAAGAAAGAAAAAAGAGATTTTGAAAAATCAGATATAACTCTTGAATTAAAAGATATCTCATTTGAAGATAAAATAAAAAATATAAATCTGAAAGTAAGAAAAGGTGAAATAATAGGTCTGGGGGGACTTGCTGGACAGGGACAGGAAGAGCTTTTAATGATTATCTCCGGTGTCCTAAGACCTACAAAGGGAAAAATTTTTTTAGGTGGCAGGCAGGTTAGATTCAGGCATCCCAATAATTCTATAAGGAATGGCATTTTTCTGGTTCCTGGTGACAGGGCAAGAGACGGGCTTTTTACCAATCATACTGTTTATGAGAACATTATATACCCTAAGTATTCACAGAAAGAAATTTTTTTGCTTAAAAATACTGTCCTGAAGAAAGAGACAGATGATGTTGTTGGGAAGGTATCCCTAACTCCTTCTGATACTAGCCTTCTTATTGAAAATCTAAGTGGTGGGAACCAGCAAAAGGTTGTATTTGGCAGATGGCTGCAGTTTGATTCCAGGATACTTTTATTAAATGACCCTGCTAAAGGAGTTGATATACAGGCTAAAAATGACTTATATATGCTTGTTAAGGATTTAGCCGGTGGAGGGACAAGTGTAATACTTTATGCCAGCAGCAATGAGGAGTTAATCAATATCTGCGACAGGGTTATTATTATGTTTGAGGGCAAATTTGTTGAGGAAATATGCGGTGAAGATATATGTGATGAAAAACTAATAAAATCTTCGTTGAGGGTGGTGTGACATTTTGAAAAATTCCGTCTCCAGGAAATCAATAAATGTTAAGAAATTATTGATAGGCTATTCTAAGGATCCTTCTTTTCCAAGTTTTGTTGCACTGGTGCTGCTTATAATTATTAATGTCTCGATTCAGCCTAATTTTTTTTCATATTCAACTGTAAAATCAAATTTTATGACTTTTACGCCTTTGATACTGGCAAGTATGGCCCAGGGAATTATTATCATATCGGGAAGCCTTGACCTCTCGATTGGTGCCGGCATGTCTCTTATTACCTGCGTTATGGCATCAATGATGACCGATTCTATTATTAATGTAATACTGGTAATAATAATAGGAATAGTAGCTGCCGTAGCAATATGTCTATTTAATGGTTCTATTATAGGTTTCGTGAGAATACCTCCTTTAATTTCCACTTTTGCAACCAGTGCGATTTTTTTTGGGCTTTCTTTAACCATT
>CAYSAA010000227.1:0-4776 GCA_964428905.1 uncultured Atribacterota bacterium | reverse complement strand
AAATAAAAGATAAAAAAATCCAGCGAGAAATAGAACGAGTAGAGAAAAAATTGACTCCTTTGGAAAAACAAAAATTAAGCAAAATAAGAGAAACTATGTGTGAGGCCTTTGATGCTGTGGAGGCGGTTGGTTTAAAGGAAAGAGATGCCAATTTTAGATACATACTAGATAAGTTATCAGACAAAGAGCTTAAAAAAAAGATTTATGGTGAAGTTTTAAGAGATAGCTATATTCAAGGTTTTATTGTGTGTTTTATTATTCTTGCACCCATCCTTGGATATGAAATAGGGTTTAATAGTAAATTTATTTTTTCTCTTTTGATTGTAGTATTAATAGGGATATTAGGTTATTTTATTCATCGCTCCGAATGGTTTTCATGAATTTAGCTTAAAAAAACAACCCCTTTCGGGGTTATTTTCTCTAGCTTGCCCAGAAACGAAGCTTCTGATTAATTTTTCTTTTCTCTCCAAATAAAATAAGCAATAAAAAAGGGAATCCAACCAAAAACAATATATCTTAAAAATAAGTTTTTACCTATAAGGATTGCTAAAACCAAGAAAAAAAGATATGTTGTTATAATTATCTTTCTTGATTTATTCATTTCTTAGATTTAAATTTTTTATAAACTGAGCGATTCTTCTAGCAGCTAATTCAGGAGAACTTAAAGAGAACGACGGCCAAAAACTTGTTCGAGTCGAAATATCTTTGACTGGAATGTCAAGTTCAATCTCTTCTCCATCAAGTTTTTTCCATCGTTCATAGGCTTCAAATTCTTTAGCACTTAAAGAATCTTTTAATATTTTTTCTGCCTTCGCTAAATTACTAACTATATCCATAATTCTTCTTATCTAATTATAACTCATAAAACAAATTATTTTCGATACTTATTGAAAACTGAATTTTTAGTTTCTAATATTGAAATATCTGACCATTACCAATGATTCTTAGATTTGAATAATTAAAAGTTCGAAAATCGTCCCATTTGGCGAGCTAGATTTTGAGTATTAGAACTTATCTTCTCTTGTATGAATAAACTGTATCGACAGGATTTAATAAATAAACTTGACAAGGCATTTAAAGACTCTGAGTTAGTATCTCCCAAGTTGGAACATAGCTATTTAACAGGTAAACACAGAGAAATCCT
The DNA here is from genome assembly GCA_964428905.1 of uncultured Atribacterota bacterium. GTDB lineage: Bacteria > Atribacterota > Phoenicimicrobiia > Phoenicimicrobiales > Stramentimicrobiaceae > CAYSAA01. Next base: position 3,632 of record CAYSAA010000227.1, on the reverse strand, counting down.
TCTCTTAAAGCAATTAATTAAGCCTTTACTAGCATCTCGGTATGATACGGGATCTGGCAAAATTACAGATCATCTCGGTAATTTTTCAACAGAAATAGATGTTTTGGTATATTCGACAAGCTTATTGTCTCCTCAAATATTTCAGGAGAATTTTGGAGTTTACCCTTCTGAGTCAGTATTGTCATGCATTGAAGTAAAAAGTTCAATTAATGATGGAAGCTTAAAGGAAGTTGTCGAAAAGTTTCAAAAAAATAAAGGTGATATAAAATACCTTTCTGGAGAATTCGATGAACTTGATCGGTCAACCAAACACAGTGTTTATGATTTCACTAGGGAATTGTTTGTATTTAAGTCTGATAAAAATATCAATAATTTATTTGATAAATATAAAGAAATTGATAAAAACTGGGATAGTAACGATACGGCTTTAAATAATATTTGTGTAGTAGGTAAAGGATGGTGGGGATATTGTGGCAATAGATGGCAACATCAAGAGGCCACTAATGATTATGAAGAAGTAATTAGATATTTGGCAACATTATTGAACACACTGGAGAAAGTAACAAAAAGTAGGAAATCACCGAGAATAGATCAATATTTAACTGATGTAAAAACGGAAGAGTTAACTGGAAATTAGTAATTTAATTTCACTCCATCTACTTTTTAATAATTCAACCTGAACCGTGTCACTAAAAGCCAAAGCTACCTTATTTATCGAGTCATTCATAACTCTAGAGCTAGGGAGCTAGCTTCAGAAAGCCCATAAATTTGGCTTTTTTAGTCTGGTAAAATAGAGTTATGAAGATATTTATATGTTGTAGTAAAGCTTTTTATAGTAAGATACCCAAGATTAAGTCTTATCTTGAATCAAAAGGACACAAAATAACTTTACCAAACTCCTATGATGACCCACTTAAGGAGGAAAAAGTTAGAAAGGAAGGAGCAAATCTTCACGCAAAATGGAAGGGTAAAATGATTAGAGAGCAAGAACAGAAAATAAGAAGAAATGATGCCATATTGGTTCTAAATTTAAGAAAAAATAATCAACCGAATTATATAGGAGGCGCTACATTTTTGGAGATGTATAAGGCATATGAACTTGGTAAAAAGATATACCTATATAATCAGATACCAAATAATATTCTTAGAGATGAAATATTAGGTTTTTCTCCGCACATAATAGACGGTGACTTAAACAAGATTCAATAAATTACTCCAAAACTAGTCCGAACATCATCCATTAGTTTTTCAGGTTCATCAATCAAATATATCTATCTCAAGGTTCGAAAATCATCCCATCTGGCGAGCCAACTTCAGAAAGCCCATAAAATTGGGCTTTTTTGGTCTGATATAATTACTTTATGAAAGCGGGGATAGATTATATAGGAGTAAGCACACCATTTTATTGTAATGATGGCAAAGGTAAGTTTGTTTTCCATAAAAGAAGCAAGAAATGTAGAGATGAAAATGGTAAATGGGATACAGGTTCTGATGAGCTTCGCTTTGGCCAAGCAATTGGAGAAAGTGTTTTAAGAGAAGTAAAAGAAGAATATGGTTGTAAAGGTAAGATTCAAGAACAGTTGCCGCCTCATTCAATTCTAAGAATACACCGAGGCAAAAAGACACATTGGTTAGTTATCCCATTTTTTATTTTAGTTAATCCAAAAGAGGTAAAAATAAACGAGCCAGAAAAAATTAAAGAAATTGGTTGGTTTCCGCTTGATAAACTTCCTAAACCACTTCATACAGGTTTCCAATATACTTTTAAAGAATATAGAAAGTATTTTAATAAATATAACTAGTCCGAACATCGTGGATTCGATTTCACTCACCATAAATCCACGATGGGGAGCTAGCATCCTATAAGATTGACTTTCAGCTTCAGTTGTAGTATTCTTTCTTCATTAGTAAATTCTAGTTTTCTTTAGCGAAAATTAAGCATTTGCTTTTATATAGATTTTTAGCACGTTTCAATCAAAATATTTAAGGAGAGTGATTAAGATGGGAGAAGATTTTGTAAATATTACTTTTTCGGATTCACCTTGTTGGCATGAGTTATCTTGGCAAGAAAAAGAACCAGCTATTATTTTACGTATTCATGAAGACTTTATTAAAAGTATTGATTTTAATCTTCAAGATTCAATGCAAGTAAAATCATTGAAGGAAGATTTAAAATTACCTGATTTTAGTGATAATTTTGATGAAGATTTTGGTTTTGATAAAGTTTTTAAACATATCGGTAAAAAGGATGGATTTGTTGAATTTTTGGTTAAAATTCCTCAAGTAAAGATAATTACTGGTAAAAAATGTCCTGAATGTGGTGGTTCTGGTAAGAATAAAGAGATTGATTTGGAGTGTCACTATTGCAACGGGACAGGTAAGGAAGAAATTTTAGATTGGTCTTTAATCTATAAAATTTCAGCTACTTTTTCAGCTATTAGCCCATTGATGTCTTTTTATAGAAAGGGTTCGTCTGTTTTTTTCCCACAACTTTTAACTGTGTATACGATAACCAAGAAAGATATGCATGGCGGATCTCTAAGTGGCAATATAAGTAATCCTCTAAAAGAATGGCTTTTCCATCATTTTAAAGATGGTGAAGAAATTCCCGAGATAACTGAAGCAATGAGAGTTGCCTATGGAACAATGTTGGGTTTTGATGATTACAACAATTCTCAGTTGAGATTTGTTGTTAGGCAAGATGGTAGGTTTTCCTCTGATTGTCCAGGTGATGCCTGTGGTCTTTATCCTGATACTTGGGATTTTGAAGAAGGTAGAGGTTATAGGTTTAATTGCCATAATGTTGATAATCCAATACAACAACTTACTTTAATAACTAGTCTTGCAGTTCTTCATGATATGGTAAGAAAAGGAATGAAAAGTAATTTAACAAAAGTCTGAATAAACAAGATTCAACAAGAGCATACCTTTTTTAAGGTGTTGATGAAAAAATTGCTCTTTTCTTTTGCCTAAATTTGTGCCCAACTAGCTTGAACATCGTCCACGATGGGGAGCTAGCTCCAGAATTAAATTAATTTAAAGGAGATAATTATAAAAGGGTCGTTGTCTTCAATCTTCCTTCCAAGATATTTGTAATAACTAGAAAAAATCCTTCTTTGGTGTTCTTTAGAATCATATATTTCGTGCCCTTCAAGATTTAAGGGAATATCCTTAAACGTTGTATATTTTTTACTAGTAATTTCTGCCTTAGAGATTAAATTATTTGTTTGATACTCCCTGAGTTCGACTTGACCCCCAATCTTTAAGTATTCATATTTGTAGCCATACCGATATGTTTTTACTTTCCCTTCTTTTCGGATGAAATCTGAAAGCTCTGGGGCGAATAGAATAACATCCTTCTTTAAAATAGGGCTAGAAGGAACAATAGTTGGGTTTTGAGGTGCCCTCATAGTCATATACAAGTTTAATTGTAATAAAAATTTAATTTAATTGCATTAATATATTTCCTGTAGGAAATTGACTAAGTAACTAGTCCGAACATTGTCCACGATGGGGAGCCAATTACTACTTGATTTAACTTTTTACTTCATCTTTATCCACTCATACTTTATTAAATCATTCAACTTGAGATACAATAATAGTATTGTGAATAAAAAGTTTTTCTTTATTGT
>CAYSAA010000226.1:0-14011 GCA_964428905.1 uncultured Atribacterota bacterium | reverse complement strand
CTGATGCTATCTGGTTTCATTGGTACTATTTTTGAAATATGGATACTTCGGGTATTTTTTGGGTTGTAATTATGCAATTATATTATACTAAGTATTTTTAATACTTATTTTAAGTTCTAAACTATTATCCAAAATAATTATATTTTTTTATTAGAAATTTGTCAATTACTTTTTGTGTTATTTAACAGTACGCGAATTGATGAGGAGCAATTTCCCTTTCGTTAAGATTAAGAATATATTATTAGAACAAATTATTTAAACAGTTATAACTTCAATTCCCAGTATATCACCAAAATTTTTTATCTTTTCAATATAATCTCCATATACCCAAGCAAAATGATGCCCAAATTCAAGTTCTTTTTTAAAAAAGTCTTCAACATCATTTACTTGATAATAAACTCCTGTAGTACATCCTATAGTATCTAACCCTGCTCCAGCGACAATTTTCCCTTTAACAGTTAACATTTTTTTACCTGTTGGATGAAATCTCAAAAGTGTAATTGTTTCTCCTTTATCTCTATTAAAATCATACCTTAAAGTAGCACCCCAACCACTATTAGTAAATGATTGAATTCTATATGGCATCATTTCTTTATCAATTCCTTTCATTTTTCTTGTTGGAACCGCATGCCATGTTGATACAATATTTTGCTTGTCTTTTATTTCTTCTACAATTTCTAAGCCTGATGGTGTAGATTGATCCATTTTAAACTCATGTGCTAATGGGTGAGTGTTACCCATATGAGGAGCTTTTTTGGTAAGATTAATAAGCACATTTATTGCCATCAATACATTTATATCAGCTTCACAAGCAGAAGGAATCCCTTCTTCTTTTAATAAAGAATGTGCTAAACAAAATGTGTATTTTTCCTTATTGAGACGTTTAGTTCTACATATTTCAAAACATGGAAGTGTAAATGCATTACACTCATACTTTTCAAGCACCTTTTTTACTGTTACATAAAAATTTACCGAATTAAATATATACTTACTATCCATATAATTTTTTTCAGCATTTAAGATCAATTCGTTGGTAATTTTTTTAGCTTCATTTAATTCTTCTTTACTAAGATTTTGAACCTCATCTAATATTTCTTCTGCATTAATAAATTTAAAATTAACTCCTAAATCATTCTTTAAATCTTCAAGATTAGCAATTGTACTTAAAACTCCTTTTGAAATTATATCATCCTTTAATACAACCAATACATTCGTATTATTAATTGCTTTTTTACTCCTTAATAATTCTAGATATCTACTAGCATCATCATGATCTATATAACCATAAGCTTCTAATCCTTTTGATCTCAATGCTGATACTCCATCAGTACTAGCACAACATCCAATAATGCCTACTGCTTTTTTAGTTTTTGTAGCAATTTCACTTGCTGGGAATTGATGAAAAACACCATCAAAAAGAAAAATATCAGTTTTTGCAACATCTTTCATTAATTTGTTTAATTCTTTTTCGTGAAAAATAAAATCATCTGTCCATGTTAAGTATGATGGTTCAAGCATATTGATAATTTCTCTTGAATATGTTTTCTCTAATGTTTCTTTAAAATTATTAAACTTTTCTTCTCCAATTTTAATATCAAATTCTTTAGTTAATTGTTCTCCAGAACCAGTTCTACATGGGCCTTCATAAGCTTCTTGATGAATAAGATGTAAATAAGCTGGTTTAACATTTAATTTAATATCAATTCCTTTTTTAATACTCACTATAATACTCCTCCTTTAAAATTTATTTTTCTTTTGGTAATTGACAAGAATCGTCTTTAATAACCTCCTCTTACAACAAATCTTATTTCTCTGGATAATGGTTATAAAAGACATGCTTCATTTTTCGTGAAAAGCTCCTCTCTGTTGTACTACTTACTCCCTTCTTCGCCTTCTTGTATTATAGATTTGCTCTTTTTAAGAGTATGGTTTCTGTTATCCGTAGCAGGCTGGGGATATCGTTCTAACTCCTTGGGAAGTCTTAGGCTATCCCTATGAAAAGAGTGATACCCCGCCTCTACGAGAATATCCACGGATAATTAAGTTGTGAACCTTAAAGGCATCCCGTCTAACAAACAAGACTGTGGCTCGTAGGGGTAGCGGGTTTACCCTAGCCAAAATTAACGAAAGGAGCCGTAAACATGTTGTACTTTGGCATTGATATCGGCAAACGCAACCACGAAGCCACCATCCTTGATAAATCTGGCAAAGAACTGTGTGAATCTATCAAATTTTCAAACTCCAAAAAAATTAGTTGGGGTCTATAATTGAAAATAATACTCAACTATAGGATAATCTGTTCAATCAGGATAGTCAAATCACTTTCTTTATGCCAGAACAATAGCATATGACCAGAGGAATATTTGTGGCTTTAGGGGTTTGTCCAAAGACAACCTAAATCAAGCCTTTAGTAGCCATAGAGCAATGGCAGCTATCCTTGGAGCTATTTTGAAGATGCCTCCTATAAAACAAATAATGGCCAGTAAACAAATGAAATCAGTTTATCTTGAAAAACTCTTTGAGAGAATTAAATAATTTGCTCATTATCTCCACCAATCTAATTCAAACAAGGCGCAATCCAAAATAATTGAGAACATATAATGATCATCGTTATAATGTTTCATAAATTCAAATCCCTTCTTCCCCTACTTGCCTCAGGTAACTACCTGCTTATCTTTTTTCCAAAGCGGTAATTACATTTTTACAACCTAATAATAATACGAAGATTAATAAAACGAATCTCTTTGTCATTGCGATTATTTTGCCTTCTGCTTTTCTTTAATTGCAGGCATTAATATACTAAGAAACACTCCCACCAGGCTGAAGATTGCTGAAACAGTATAACTAAAACCATAAGTCCCTGTTAAATCACGAACAATTCCGCCAAGTAAAGGACCAATTATCCCCCCCGCACCCCAGGCAGTAAATACTAAACCATAATTTAATCCCAAATTCTTTATACCGAAATAATCCGCTGTTATAGAGGGAAACAGCGTCAGCATGCCTCCAAATGTAAAGGCTACTAAGGCTGTTCCGATGGAAAAAGATAAAACAGCCGTAAATTTAACAAAGAATATAAAACAAATAAAACGAATGAAAAAAGTTAAGAACAAAGTAGCTTTTCTGCCAATCTTGTCCGAGATATGTCCACAGGCAATACGACCAAACCAGTTAAATACAGCATAGATCATAATAAACATTGTTGCACTGTTTACACTTATTCCAATCTGTTCCTGGGCAATATTAGATAATTGTCCAAGTATTAATAATCCTGAAAAGGTACCAAAACAAAACATCAACCATAACATGTAAAACTGTGGTGTTCTGATCATTTCTCTCCATTCATAGTTAACCATGTTTTTAATTTTTATTGTCTTATGGCTTTGATTTGATACAAAAACCTGGTGATTATCAGGCGGGTTATCAATCATCAAATTAAATAAAAATATTGCTATAGCAAAAGATATGCCAAGAATGAAAAAAGTGGCTTCAAGTCCATGATTTGCAATTAGAAATGTAGTCAACGGCGCGATATATATACCTGCCAAACCAAATCCGCTAACCACAATACCTGAAATCAATCCCCTCTTATGAGCTCCAAACCATTTTATAGCTGCGGGGGTTGCAGCAGCATAACCAAATCCCATTGCTGTACCAAATATAATACCAAAAAATATTGAAAGACCTGTAACAGTCATAAAAAAACCAGATAAAATAAAACCTATTCCTGTTAAAATAGATGCTACAAAAATAACTATCTTCGGGCCATACTGATCCTGCAGGTGACCTCCGGGAACCATTATTAAGGCAAAAACAGCACAAGCAATAATATAGGGAATTTGCGATTCAGTTGCTGACCAGCCAATAGCTCTTAAAGCAGCTGCAAAAACTCCCCAGGAATACAATATTCCTAATGCCAAATTTACTCCTAAACCAGCAAATGTAACTATCCAACCCTTTCTATAATTGAATAATAGCTTATTATTTTCAGCAATATACATGACTTTCCCTCCTTATATTTTTTAATCTTTGCTGGAACGAAATTTTTTGCTTTCATCTTTTTTCCTTATCTTTATCTTAATTGTTGTGAATTAATCACTTTATTGCTGGTTACATCTTGGGTAATTAACTTGTATAATTAATTTGTAATTATATGCATTAAGTACTCATAGGAAGTATTAAAATAAATATTTTTGTTGCTTTATTTCAAGATTTTTGAAAGATAAATGTAAAGATAGAATATCTTTTAGGGCTAGATAAATACAGCTCTAACGATATGAGGGTTGGGAGAGTATTACACTTCTACGTGATATGATACTCCCTGTTTTTGTAGGTGCTATTGATTTTAAAATAAATATTTTTAAATTTTTATTTTAGTAAATAATATTTTAACATAACAGGACAAGATAAACAACTATCTAAAATAAGTCGTCTGTGTCAAATTTTTGTAGGCACTTTTCTCTGCTGTCAAGATTCCTCTGGTTTCAGGTAGACCTACCCTTTTAGTTTAGAACAATCTCTGATAGCTCAAAATACACATAAAATGCCCTGTTTTATTGAATCTACCTCTATACATCTTAAATACTTTCTTAATTTTTTCCTTATGAATTTGGTCTTACCCCGATAATCCGGACAGCCAGTTAAGACGTTGGCGTATCCAGTACCACAAAAATGGAGAACTGGCCTTCCTCTATTGGATTCGAAAACCTTGGTTAATGTCAAATATAAAAACATTGTCCTATTGATTTTACTTTAAGAGAATAAAAAAACAATTACAGGATAGAAAAATGATTTACGAAAAGAAGTAAAAACTTATATTTCAAGACCAGATCCATTGATTCTTTGTTTATAAATCTTATCCCAGTTTGAGGGTGGAGGAGCCGGCATCTCCTATAAAGGTATTCATTAAGTAGACCATAACAAAGACGGTGGCCATTAACAAGACCGACAAGGAGCTGGCAATGCCGAAATCCCCTTCCGCCACATTATTGTAAGTCTGTATGGGCAGCGTGACGGTACGGGCAGAATACAACAGAATTGTGGTACTTAATTCCTGTAACAGGGTAGCAAAAGTCAAGATGGAACCGGCAATAATCCCAGGTAGTAACTAATACAGGGGAGAGTTCTCTGTACCAGACTCTAACAATCTTATACAACGTCAATCCTGTTAAACTAGACAGCTGTCTTAAAGAGCAGCCATTTAGTTCCTTAAGATATTTTAAAACCTTTCTTTGGGTTCCCGGTTTTGCAGTGGGTAATACCGCTAATTCCAGGTGATATTTTTTTAAGACCAACTGTCTTATAGCCTTAATAGATAGGGTATCTCTTTTTTCGGTAATATCCAGGCATTGATCATCATTGGGCTGGTAGTGGAGGCTGATGAATTCTTGGATGGCCTTATCTGAGTCTTGGTGAAACATATTTAAAGTGAATTTGAAATGAATCAGGTTTGCTTCTCGGGTATATTTAGTGTAACTTTTCCAGGGATAAGAAATAATACCATCAGTTAATCCTGCCTTTAGGGGATTTAAGTGAATATAGCGTAAAATAGTAAGAAAATAGGCATCATCTTATGCCGGTTCACTTTTCAATTAATACAGTGGTGCAGTTTTAGAGTAACACAAGCAACACCTAACACTTTAAATATAAAAAGATACCCTCTCTATCTACTAGACCAGAGTGAGTATCTTTTTTATTTTTCCTATGGCCATCAGAAGAATTTTTCGTATTCTTCTTGGCCGGAATTATTGCTTACCCCATTGGTTGCCCTGAGGATCACCTTCACAAATGCAGCTTCCCTGATAATCTTCGTCCTGGCAATTGGGTATACCATCTCCGTCATCATCTGCTGAACAACATTCACAGTCACAATCTGAAACATAATCATTATCTAATCCATTAGGAATACCATCTCCATCTGCATCAGGAGCATCTTGCCTGTATCCACCGTTGCCATTTCCGGATCCTACATTGACATCCCCTTTTGAAAAACCGTTTTTACCTCCTGCATATCCCGTATTTTTGGCAAAGCTCATCATAGCAAATATTCCTGCTATCAATAATACTACTACTAAAATAATACCTACTTTTTTATAGTTACTTAAATAAGTCATTTTTTCTTTCCTCCATTTTTTTTATTGTATTTTCTCTTCTATCTATTAATACGCAGGAGGATATAATTTTCTTTCATTTTTTTGTGGTCAGTTCTTGAATGACCAGTTTTCCAAATTTTCAACATTTTTATTATCTTGCTGAATGTCAGGTAATGTATATCAATAATCTCAGAAAAAAGTTGTCAAATAGAGAACCTTCCCATGTATCTTTACAAACGGAATTAAAACTTATATTTCAAGACTTGACCCCATTGACTGCTCTTCAAGCCACAAATGTTCCTTCGGACATATGTGATTATTTTGACATAAAGAAAGTGATTTGACTATCCTGATTAATCAGATTATTCTATAGTTCAATGTTATTTTTCAATTATAGAGCCCATCAATTTCCTGCAGTACAATAATTTGACACAGACCACCTATTGATTTCATTTGACTCAAAAATAAGAATCCTTTATAATAACGTAGTTTTTCACTATTATTATTTTTTTACAATTACTTTCTGAAAAGGATAAAGTATAATAAGTTGATAGAAATAAGAGAACTTGCCCACAATAAAGGTGACTTGATAAATTTCATTAATTTACCCTGGCAACTCTACCATGATGATCCATGCTGGGTCCCTCCCATCAAATCAAAATTAATGGCTACCTTGCTGGGAAAAGACAATAAGCTTTTTGACAACGGTCCGCATTCTTTTATAATGGCCTACGAAAATGGCAAACCATTAGCCAGGGTATTGGTCGGCATTAACGAAAGACTCAATAAGAAAACAAAAAAGAAAGAAGGTTATATAAGTCTTTTTGAAACAGTTCCCTCAGAGAAAATTGCCAGGCTTATCTTTGATCAGGCTATAAGCTGGCTGAAAAAAAGAGACATGCTTGCTATAGTAGGACCGGTTTCTCCCGATAACGGAGACAGTGACAGAGGATTATTATATCAAGGATTTAACGGTTCACCCGTCATTATGAATGTTTACAACCCACCTTATTATGCAACTTATTTTGAAAATTATCAGTTTATCAAATATTTTGACTTATTCGCCTACTGCTTTGATTTAAAAAATATTCAAAAATTACCTTATGAAAAATTCACTCCGGTCATACAATACGCAATGAAAAAATACAATTACAGGATTGATCGGATTAACCTTGCTAATGAAGAACAGGAAAAAAAGGATCTTAAAAAAGTAATCGACCTGGCGATGCCGGAAATATTAGAATTCTTCATTCGCCCAAATTTAGAAGAATTATCTGCAGAAATAAATCGACTCAAACCTTACTTGGATCCGGACCTAGCCTATCTTGCCAGGGTTGGTGATAAACCTATTGGGTTTCTAATCGGTTTTCCTGATTATCACCAGGTTTTCAAAAAATTAAATGGCAATCTTTCTCTTTTAAGCACTTTGAAATACCTATGGTACAAGAATAAAATTGACGGGATGAGAGTTTATTTTCAAATGGTTATTCCCCAATACCAGAACAAAGCAGTGGCTGAGGCTATGTACTGGTACTTGTTTCAAGCCGTGAAAGCAAAAAAATATTCCTTTATTGAAGGTTCCTTGATCAGGGATGATAATGAAAAATCTAAAATATGCATTGAAAAAGCTGGGGGCAAACTTTATCGTGTTTATCGGGTTTTTAGAAGAAATATTTAAAAAAGAAAATGATTTGATTATCCTGGTTGAACAGATTATTCTATAATTGAATGTTATTTTTAATTATAGACCCCATTCTATTCATTCAGGAGATGGTATAACTAATTACTACAAATGTTATTATTCTCTTTTTCTTAAATTGTAATGAATCTGTTTTTTTCATATTCTATATATATTGACTTATTATGTTAAGAACCTTTTCTATTATAAAAGCTATGGCCTTTAATTAAACTTCTAAAAATTTCTTGTTCATTTTGCCCGATATTTATAAATAAATATTTTATTCATTTTCAGCCTTAGTAATGAAATCTAAAAAATAAATCACCTATTAAAAGAAATCATACTGTTGGGTTCCTAAAGTGGGAAAGTAGATCTTTATTCTAAATATACTCATTCTTCACTTTCCAAATTTATTTTGGTTGAGCTGTTGCCCTTATAAGCCACAATGACTGTACTGTAAATCCTGGGTATATCATCAGCTATGTGAGTGAATTTTATGATTACATTCTGATTAAATTTTTTTTCTGGTCTAAATCAAGTTCCTGCTCTGATATAACCCCATCTCTATAAGTTACCACTGTTACTTTGTCTCCAGTTGTAACCCCACTTATACCAAGATGTACATAGCCAAAGGTTAAATTATTTATTTTTTCGGTGGTAGTGTACCATTCAATATGATTTAAGGTGAGTATTGGAGTCAATTCGCTTTCTTGCTAATTATAGATAAGTAAACTATAATATATCTACTCAAGGTAATTTATTATTTACTGATTTGACTTTTAACCACAGAGAAATGCAAATGAAAGTTTTTAAGGAAGAAAATTATATTATTGATGAAAAAGGTAAAACGACCGCTGTGGTTCTTCCTATAGAAAAATACGAGGAACTAATTGAAGATATTCATGATCTTTCCGTGATTGCTGAAAGACGGGACGAACCAACTATATCTTTTGATAAACTCAAAGAAAAACTAAAGAAAAATGGAATCTTATAAAATATATCGGAAGAAATATACTGAAAAAGATTTATAAAACCTTAATCAAAAATTAATTCCTAAAATAGTTAATATGTATAAATATAAATAAAATTTATTTTAAAGGACAATATTTATATTATAATATTGCGGAAAATAGATAGGGGGAAAAAAATGAAAAATAATTCTTCTTTAGTTATCCTAATTTTACTGTCTATGTTTATTATAATGAGTCTAATTGCTTGTGATTCCGTTGATGTCATTCCAACTGGAATTGTTACTATTACCCTGGACATAGAACCTATGCCAGAAATTGTAGGTATCGATAGACCTGAAAAAAGCTATTACATCTATATGGATGATGAATTCTTATTCTTAGGAACGATGACTGCCTCAGAAGCTCTTACTATAGAAGAGGTTCCCCTTGGAATGCATATATTTAGAGCAACTGACCAAGCTCCTATGATGGTTTTTTCTCGCTCTAGACTGGAAAATGATTTATATGAAAAAAATGGCCTTATCTGTTCTGGTGCGATAGGGTACGAAGTTAAGAAAGGAATTAATTATATAAAAATTCCTGTTTCCTGTAGTTTATTTCTTGAAATAGAATGATATTGGGAATCCCATATCAAACAGGGGACGGTTCTCTGTATCAAAGTAAGTTATGTCAAATGTGAAGACCCGACCCCTAATATTCTCTAATGATAATGCAATTTGTGATAGCATGTGCTTCCTAATAATTTTTAGATATATTCCTGCTCCTATCAAAAAATTTCGAGTCTTTTTTCATCTGAAGATTGCAATATTATTATCAGAATAGAGTCCAGCATCAGGAACTTTTGAATCCTGACTGCAAATCTTCCAAATCTTTCATTTTAACCATGTTCTACTATCTGCAGCATCTTCTGCACATCGGCAGTCGGCTGCATACAGATATAATCCTTACAGACATAAGCAGTGGCATTTTCAGTTATCTTTTCATAAGGCAGGTCAAATTGTATGATTCTATCAATATCCTGGTCCTTTTTTTCTGAAGAGCGGAAAATAACAAACTTTCGGGGCAAATAATGTTTATGCAAGGCATGGAACATCCTTTTCGTATCCTCTTTATTCCGGTGACCCACAATAATAACCTCATAAGTAGGACCAACCATAAGATCAACACCAGTTAAAAAATAAGCATAAGCTGACGGATTCTGCTCAATCATGGGAGAAACGGCTTTTACCAGCTGATAGGCCATATGATTGAGATGTTCATTGCCGGTAAGATGAGCTAATGTAAGCAAATTGCAGAAAGCAACAGAATTGCCAGATGGCATGGCACCATCATAAACTTCTTTTTGTCTCACCAATAACTGCTCATGATGTTCTGAGGTAAAATAAAATCCGCCGTTCTTTGCATCCCAGAAATCCAAAACAAGTGTCTGGTTCAGGTCCAGGGCTTTCTGTAAATAATCGATGGAAAAAGTTGCTTCATACAATTCCAGTAAACCCCATATGAGAAATACATAATCATCAAGATAAGCGGGAATACCTGCATCTCCTTCACTGTAACGGTGAAACAGACGATTCTGAGTGTCCACTAAATTTCTAAAGATAAAATCAGCTGCTTTTTTTGCTGCCTCTAAATAACATTCTTCTCCGGTAACCTGTCCTGCCCTGGCCAGCGACGCAATCATCAGTCCATTCCAATCAGTCAATATCTTGGTATCTTTGCCGGGAGCTATTCGCTTTGTACGAATTCTGTATAGCTTTACACGAATCTTGCTCCATCTTTCTAACTCTGAAATTCTTTGCTCATTTGAAGAATCTGCCATTGATGGTTCGCAAACATCCTTATAAAGGATATTACGATTCCCGAAAATATCCTTCGGATGTCCCATGACAGCCAGATTTCCCTCCGCTTGAATATGGAAGTATTGCCGGACAACCATGAACTCATCTTTATCTAAAACTTCTTTCAGCTCCTGTTCAGTCCAGAGATAAAATTTTCCTTCCTCTCCTTCGCTATCCGCATCCTCTGCCGAATAAAAACCTCCTTCATCTGATACCATGTCCCTCAGAACATAATCCAGAACCTCACTTGCCGTCTGCCGGTAAACAGCTTTGCCGGTTGCCTGATACGCTTCCAGATAGGCTATGGCCAACAAAGCCTGATCATAGAGCATCTTCTCAAAATGAGGCAGTATCCAATCTTTATCCGTTGAATAACGGTGAAATCCGAATCCAACATGGTCAAAAATTCCTCCGGCCTGCATGAACTGCAGGGTCTTTTCAACCATCAATAGCACCTGATCATTCCCAGTTCTTTTCCAATATCGAAGAAGAAAAAGAAGCTGGTGGGGAGAGGGAAATTTCGGTGCTTTTCCAAACCCGCCCGACTGGATGTCATACCGGGCTGAAAATTCCTGAAAAGCCTCTTCCAATATTTCTTCAGTCAGCACCTCACCTCTATCGGCCAAAGAACTTGCCTGAAGAGCAGCAAGCAATTGATTGCCCTGTTGCCGAATTCGTTCATGTTGATATTTCCATAAGTCCCCCACCTGGTTTAAAATTTCCGTTAAACCTTTACGCCCATACTGGCTCTCTTTCGGTATATAGGTAGTAGCAAAAAAAGGGATTTTATCCGGTGTGAGAAAGATCGTTAACGGCCATCCTCCACTGCCGTTCATCAGGAAAGCAACCTGCATGTATATCTTGTCAATATCCGGTCGCTCTTCTCTATCCACCTTGATGGGAATAAATATCTCATTTATCAGCCGGGCAATATTCTCATCTTCAAAGGATTCATGAGCCATCACATGGCACCAGTGACAGGTAGAGTATCCGATGGATAGAAATACAGGCTTATTCTCTTTTCGGGCAATCTCAAAAGCTTTCTCACCCCATGGATACCAGTCAACCGGCTGTTGGGCATGTTGGCGTAAATAGGGGCTCTTTTCATAAACTAATTTGTTTTTATACTGTTTCCGTTTTTCCAATTCCAGTCAGATTCCTTTCAGAAAACGTTGTATAAAACAGGGGACGGTTCTCTGTATCAAACGGTGCACTCCAATTTCAATACTATCTCCATATTCACTGGAGCTATGGTAATACAGGGAAACAGAGGCATCAACTAGAACAGCATCTTCGGGAAAAGATGATAAATCAAATTCGACATAACTTCGATATTCATAGATAGATTCTTTGCCTACATAAATATAGGAAAAAGGATCAAAATTATCACTGGGTTTTCTCTTAGAAACAAAAGTATCTTTTCCTTCTGCCTTCGGCTGGATAGTCCATTCCTGCTCTACTATATAATTTAAGGTAATATTTTCTACAGTTGTTTCTTCTCTAGCTACTATCACTATATTCTCCCGAGTTTGATAATGATATAACTCCAGTTTCACATAATGAATGCCTTCTAACACTAAATCAAGGAGATGTGGGGTAACAAATCCAGTATCTACATCGTCCAGATAAATCTTAGCGCCAGCAGGAACGGAATTAACCTGAATTGACCCATAAACCGGGGTAGTATCATCAACAGTACAACCTGAATACAGTAAGATCAATAGCAATAAAACTATTAGAAATAGGTTATTTAATAGAAAACTATTTTTTCTTTTCATAGGGCTTTTACCTCTTAGAAAATTGATATAATTGATTTTACTCTTATTGTGTAGAAAAAACTGGAAATACTATCAAGTTATTAGGCTTCTCCTATAGTCCTCCTTATTTCTTCAGGGACAAATCACACAATAAAAATGGACCTGTTACATCACGATATCCTCCGGCTGCATCCTGAGGTATAGTAATCCTAACCTCAATTGTACCTGAGTCAATTACTTTAATACTATCACTATCTACAATTATTCCTGATCCAAAACTAACGGTAGGATCCCCAGTAAAGCTACTCCCTATAATCGTTATTTTTTTGTCATACCAACATTACCCATATCAGGAATGACTGAACTGACTATCGGCAGAGCACAACCAACCATCAAGAACAACAAAACCAAGAGAATTGCCAAACATTGAAACTATTTCATCTCCTTCACCCTCTCTCTTTCCTTTATCTAATTTTTTAATTTAGCAATTTTTGCTATTTGATAGATTGAATTATTCTTAAAATGGCATAAATAGAAATAGACTCTTAATAGATAAATTTACAATTTCTGAATAATTTTCTGGGAAGATTCTTGCTTTGTGTTTACTTATGTTTTATGAAGGGCTATACTGTGATATTTCTGATGCGAATGATATACTTATCTTGCCATCACTGTGATATAGTTTATCTCTAAATAAATTCCATATTTACTTAATTAATTTTTTTATATTATTTAACATTATACAATATTATGCAACCAGTTTGGAGAAAAATCTTACCTTTTTGTTTCAATCCTTGTTTTAAGGGAAGTCCCTCTTCAACAGGTCCTGGTATATTATCACTACTGGGAGATTCATTAAATCAATAATTACTTCAAATTTGATTATCATAATTTTCATCAAATTGATAACTAGTATTAATTGCAAGCTACTTTTAACTTTTGCCTCCAAACTGTACCCTGTATCATTTCCAATAAGCTACCTATAGTTTGATTATTTATTTTATGTCAAATGTGAAAACCTGACTCCCTTAATTCAAAAGAAGATGTTCTGTCCATTTCTTTGACTGCTTTAGGGAACATAATATTCGATTACCAATTGGGGACGACGGTTTAAAATATCATGATCAGAAGACTCAAACCATGCTCCATTTGTTGCCGGCTCATTGATTGGTTTTAATAACATACCATTGTTCGTGATACTGCCATCCAGCCAGCCCTTTACCAGATGCTTGATATACCAGGTTCTCCAGATATCTGTACCACTGGACACATAAGTCGTATATTCGGTTTCCGATAAACTGGTTGGTTATTCCAGGTGATGACATTCTCCTCCCAACCACCAGTCACTGGATAGAGACCGATTTGTAAGCTTCCTGTCCCAATAAAAGAATTTTGGTGTAGCTTTAGGTAAGCAGATGTAACCACCGCATCTAGAGGAAGGGAAGAACTTACATCGAAGTAGAGATAAGTTCGACGTCTCGGAAAATCGTGAGAATAGTAACCTACATAAAAAACGATAGTACTTCCATTATTCATATCCGGAGCTCCTTCATTCAAAAGGTATCCTTCCCTTCACTGTCACGGTAGGACAGCCAGTTACCCGACTGCCCCCGCACAGATCCCAGCGTGCGGAATTACCGCACTGGGCTCTTCAGAAATACTCGCTTCCGTAAAA
>CAYSAA010000225.1:0-5671 GCA_964428905.1 uncultured Atribacterota bacterium | reverse complement strand
ACTCCGGGGGCATCTAATCTGGCTGTTCTTGGCATGGCAGGAATTTATACTGCCTCTCTAAGTTTGTCAATTAAATTGTTAACGAGCGTCCCGCTTTATTCTTGGTTGGTAGAGGCCCCCATTTCTTATCAAGTATATTGGGGTCTATCCTATGATCGGTCACCATATGAACCGAAAAAGCTTGACTGCCAGGTAAGGGATAATTGTATCGCCAGTAAACAAGGCGAGCCTTTGTAGTAGCAGAGAACATGCCACTTAAGACAAGTGTTGCAATGGGTGACAGGGATAAAAATAGGCCTTCCTTTAATGTAATTGAATCGTATAGGGTTTTCAAATTATACAAGTCCATTGGTGATATTATACAAACCCAAAAAACACAGATGTTTAAGGCTATAAAAAAAGTAAGGTTTCGTCTGTATGTTGACTTCAAACTTTTCATTACAATCTGCTCCTCATCAACAACTTGCAGGTACATACACATTATGTGTTTGATAAATCAAATCTATACATTACAAGGTATTCTATAGAACTATATAGCCCCATAATTTGAATAATATATAGAAAGAGTGCAGGTAATTGCACATTTCTGGCCAAAAAAGCATCAATCTATGCACAAAGCATGTATATATTGATTTGGTGGGGCCACGCAAATCAACCTAAATGACCTTATTTCTTTAAAAATTGATTTTAAAATATTGACAATCTTTTTTCAACAGTATGTTTTATCTCCTGTATAACATGGCATTATTGAGGATATCAAAAAGGCGGAAAGTCAAGTCGGCTGTTCACTTATGTTTATCTTATTCACCGGATATTTCACCATATTTTTTTATTGTTCTGTCTTCTGATATGCTGCCCTTCATTCTCTCTAATATTATATACAGCCGTCGCTGCGCGTGTGATTGGTCACACTCCTTGCTTTTCCTGTATCAATAACCTTTTGTTCCTTCAGAGAAGAGGGATTTCACCCTTTCTATATTGGTTTACAACATGATTTGATGCTTCTGCATATTTTATTGTTAATGTTTTATCGGTGGGTTCGATTCTCCGTCCATGTTCAACATGAGTCAACGGCAGACCTGACTCCATTTTTTCCTATTTGCATTCATACGGTAAAATTTGGCGCTTTATATATTATAAAGCATAATGGATGTACCTTATTTTCCTTGACATTTCAATTTAGAGGGATTTAATTAATCCTGATAAAGGCAGCACTCCATAATTTATATCATAATATATAACCTTTGTACTGGCGGCGCGAATCACCGTGACGCCAGAACAAATCCATGGAACGGCGCGACGTACAACACCCGGATGAGACGTTTTCTCTCCTCGTTATACGTCAGTCCGCTCATCTCCGCGTTAGCAAGCACAGCAATGTATAGATCAGAACGAAGGTACTCATGATAAAGGCCATCAAAACGTATGATATTCTAATCAAACGTCATAATGAAATTATCAGGGCTTTAAAAGCTCACCCTAAAATCCTTGATAAAGAAGAGCACAAATATTTGTATCCGGTTTATGAAAAATCAATGTATATTGCAATTTGTTTAACTGATCTTATCATCGGCTTGAAGTATCTTGATGTCTCAAGTGCTTTGAAAAATGGCTATGAAACCAATTACTTTTCTCGAAATGTCGCCCTTATATCTTATGAACTTATTAATCATCAAGAAAAGAAGGTTGGTGCAGATGTGGCTAAGACAATTATAAATAAGATAGGCAATGAGGCGTTATCAGAGGTT
Organism: uncultured Atribacterota bacterium; assembly: GCA_964428905.1. Taxonomy (GTDB): domain Bacteria; phylum Atribacterota; class Phoenicimicrobiia; order Phoenicimicrobiales; family Stramentimicrobiaceae; genus CAYSAA01. The sequence goes on along the minus strand of CAYSAA010000225.1, from coordinate 3,923 downwards.
AAAGGTTGCACGAAAGAACTTAAGGCTGTTAAAAAGGAATATCACAAAAAGCTTAATTTCATTAGAAACAATCTGTTTGGCCATAGGAATGCTAATGGTTCTGAAATGGCTTCAGCCATGCTGGCAATTGATGCTGGTGAAATTTATAAAATCGGCAAACAAATATTTGACGTATATACTAAAGTAATCGTGGTATACATCAATTTGTTAAGCAAATTATAAATCGTGAAAATGCTAACAAAACAAATCCAGCCGAGGCAAAAAGAAGCGCGGCTGATTAGCGAAGTTAGGTCATCAATTGAGTAAGGATCGAACTGATTTGGCCATCAAGTAAATTTATTTAATGGAAGGGAATAATATGACAACATCACGTTACAGAACCACTGTCATTTGTTGGGCGATAATTTTCTTGCTTCTTACAATACTATTACCTAAAGGGAAATCTAATGCTGAGACGAATCGATGTCCCTGCAAATATCATAGTGCAGTTGCTCAGGGGTGGGGCACATGCTCTAGAAGTGAAGATAGAGCGAGATGTACAATTGAATTTTCTGCCACAAATCCAGAAGAATATAAGAGATTTGTTAATAAATTACAAAAAATCGGATTGAGAGCAGATCCCAGAGAATCAATCGATTTTGCAAACAAAGTACCACCTGAAGGATGGGATGTTAACTTTGTAAAGGACAAGCTTCCTGTATTATTCGCAATATCACAACGATTCGGATTCGAAGACAAAATACCAATAACAAAAAAAATGCTTGAGACCAAAGCTCCTGAAATCCTTAAAGCACTCCAAGAGCCGTCAAAAAAAGAATGTGTAAAGATACAGTCTGAAGGTTTCAAACTAACTATTGGGTACGGATGCATGGAAATGCACGGGGATGATTTCTCTTCAATGGTAAAAACCCCATGGTCTGGAGCTGATTTTTACTGTGATTTCTCAACCCCAGCATGGATTAGATGAAAAAGGTAGCGTTGCTGTTAAACAGTAAATGAGTGAGGGTCAATGCGATGGAGAATAAGGAACTTGGGGAGAAAGAAGACAATTATCCGAAATGGCAAATCATCGTTGCTTTTATATTTGGAGTTACCTTCTGTATTGTGATGCTCGTAATAGCTATCTTTTTCCCTAATCCAACAAACTTTCAAATTTTGGTTTTTCGTGTCATCCTTTCCCTATCCGCGGCTGGTATTGCCGCTCTTATACCTGGTTTTATAAAATTTGATATTGCGCCCTATATTAAAGCAGGTGGTGCGATTGCTGTCTTTATAATTGTTTACTGGTTCAATCCACCAATGCTTGTTGTTTCGGCAAATCCGGAACATGAAGGATATTTAGGTACCTTGAAGAATCACTTTAATCAACACCCCACTGAAAATTTTACATTAGTTCTTTCAAGCAAGATGTTGGAAAATTTTTGGCTCGATGGCGTTTATTCTGGCGGAAATTGGGCAGAGGTGCTTAAAAAAATATGTATGGATACTCAAAACTCATGTATTATCTGCGAACCTCCTGCTGAAGAAATTACCGATAGCGTAAAAATTCGGCTAAAAGATGGAATTGATGATTTAGTTAACCTATCTTCGAAGGGCAGATCGAAATACACTTGTAAATGAAAGAAAGACCTAACAAGGGCATTGAGTTGGATTTTTAAAAGCTTGCACTTATAAGAACCACTCATGCTCGTCGTTATGTGCCAAAGATTTTTTAATTAATATAAAGATTGAGGTGCCTTATGAATGTAAGACAACAAATTGTAGAATCAAATATAGAATCAACGATGCGTCATCTTGGTATAACTAATGAAAATGATGCTTTTTTAATATTTGGGCATTCACTTTTTACAGATAAAAGTATTCACTCCTTTGATGAAGATGACAATGTTGATGGAGGTCAAGATAAACAGATTGATGCAATAACAATTGAAGACAAAGGTGGAGAAGGTATAATATATATAAGCCAGGTTAAAAATGAGAATACATTTTCATCTAATAAGATAATAAAAATAAAAAACGGATTAAATTGGATATTTAATAAGAGAAGAAAAGAAATTCAGACTTTAACAAATGTTAAGTTTAAAGACAAAATACAAGAGGTAAGGGCTTTACAGGCAAATTATGGACCATCAAATATTCAAATCAAAGTCGCTTACATAACAAATGGTATTTCATCAGAAATTTCAGATGAATGTATTCAAGAAAGAAAATCAATATTAGAAGAATATGGTAATAATACTTTTGATAGTTTTACATTTGAATTGATTGGTTCTGATGACATTGTTGATTTAATAAATTCTCAGGAAAAAAAGAATAAAAAAATAAGTACAGAAATTAAAATTAAATATGATACAAATTCTCCATCTTTAATTAAATACCACTCACATGGATTAAAAGGATTAATTTGTACAACATCTGCCTCTGAAATTGCTCGAATTGTCAACAATGATCCAAAAGGTTTTTTATTTGATCTAAATATTAGAAGATATTTAGGAAATTTGGGTTCAGTAAACAAAGATATTCAGGATACATGTTCAAATGAGGATGATTCATATTTATTTTGGTTCTTGAATAACGGAATAACAATAGTATGTGATAAACTTGATCCTGTAACTGATCCAGATGATCCAAAAGTTAAAATTGAGAATATGCAAATTGTTAATGGATGCCAAACTTCTGTATCAATAGCAAGAGCATCAACAGCAGGTACTATGCAGAATGATGTAAATGTCATGTTAAGAATAATTGAAACTGGTAATTTAGATCTTGTTGATAAAGTAGTGTTAACTACAAATAATCAAAATCAAATTAGTGCAAGAAATTTAAAAGCAAATGATAAAGTTCAGATAGATATTCAAAAGGCATTTAAAATTTATGACTTGTATTATGAAACAAAACCAAGGCAATTTATTGATGAATCTATTGATCCTAAAAAAATATTTCCGAATGATATTGTTGCTGTTTCATATTTGTCTATAGTATTAAAAAGGCCATCAGATGCAAGAAGTAGAAAATATAAGGTATGGAGTGATTATTATAATAAAATTTTTTCTGGTGGAATTGTAGAACCATATATTATTGCCTCATTTATTTATAATTGTACTCGAGATTACCTAAAAACATCAGACTTAACAAATGATTCTGATGAGCTCAAACGTTATTTGGCTAAAAATGCTGCTTTTCACATTGCTCGGATTGTAGCATTTAAATGGACAGGTGATAATAATTGGCAGAATAAAAATAAATTGGAAGAACAAATTCAAGAACTATTGAATAATAAAAATATTCTTAATAAAGAAGTGGAAGATTCATTCGAATTAGTTCATCAAATTTTTTTAGATGATGAATCTCTGCAAGTAGATTTAAATTCAACACTGAAATCATCTTCACTTGATAGTTTTATAAATAAAAAACTGTATTCATAAAATTTATAAGCACATAACATCGCTTCCAGCCGACACTCGTACCTCGCACGGCTGAAGCGAAACGTTAGGCTCGTGGATTGATAGCGAGTTGGTTGGTGGATCTTGGCTGATAGGCTTTTTTAGCAGAATTTCTATATCTGAGCGGTATTTGCCCCGGCTAGGCTCGACCCCAGTAAAATTCATATCCCACCTAAAGAAATCTCCTTTCTTTACATCCGATCTGTGAAAACTCTTACTATACTTGCCTTTTCTACTGCCAATAGCAAAGGTTTCAACCCAGATTATGCAGTAGACATCGTCACGAGGGTTGAAAAACCACAGCGAAACGCGAAGTTGCAGCGATTTTGTGCCGAAGGCATATTGGTACATATGTTGATAAGGAAAATCGTGGAGTCCCGCCAAGGCGCATACCCGTCAAGCTAAGCATGTTAGCCACTCCATGGATTGCGCGTAATTTGTCCGATCTTTACGTTTTTCATAACAGCAGTGCCTTAGGAG
>CAYSAA010000224.1:0-1520 GCA_964428905.1 uncultured Atribacterota bacterium | reverse complement strand
ACTCAAGTATCGCACCAAGGCACCGCCACCAGTACTTACATAAGACATTTTATCTAAAAGACCATATTTATTCAAAGCTGTAATAGTATCTCCTCCTCCGAGGGCTGAAAAAGAACCGCTTGTAGCAATTGCAGTTAATAAGGTTTTCGTTCCCAACTCAGTTACCCTGTCTTCAAAAACCCCGGCAGGATTATTATTATAAACTCCATAAATTAAATTTGCTGATTTCAAAGATTTCTCTAAAAACATTAATTTGCAAAGCATGATATCATATATTATAGGCTTAAGTAACTAAAAAAACAAAAAGATATTTTTATGAGTGGTATTGTTGCCGGCTACGCCAACCCGAAATTAACAGAAATCGAAGAAATGCAGAAAATTGCCAAACATCGCGGGAAATATAATTCCGGGATCTTCCAAAAAGAAAAGGTAATTCTTACCCAGAATTATTTCGAAGCAGATAAAGGAGAAGAAACGAACTGGGAAATTCCTGTATATATTCCAGAAGATAAGGATACGCGTATTTGCTATGATGGGCAAATTGGAAATAATAATGTACTATTAGAACAGTTTGGTATCTTTGACGGCCCATATCGAGAGGAAAGATTGCTGATTTCTCTCTACAAAAAATATCAAAACAGAGTTTTAGTCGAATACCTCAAAGATGCTATTTTTGCCTTTGTTATATCTGATGGAGAGAAACTGCTAGCAGCAAGAGATGGATTAGGAATCAAAACTCTGTTTTATGGATATAGCAAAGACAGGCAAACGATTTATTTTTCCACAGAATTAAAATCTCTTCTGGCAGTTACAAAAAACGTATATGAATTCCCCCCTGGCCATTATGTAGACCAAGATGGTCAATTTAAAATGTTTGCGCAGTTACCTAGAATAATCACCGGTAATCTCGAAGATCAAAAATCAAAAAATATTGCTAATCATCTGGCAAAAATTGTCAGAAGAAATATTCAGCATAGGATTGACCTTACTTATAATACTGGTTGTCTTTTGAGCGGTGGATTGGATAGCAGTATTATTGCAACATTATTTAATCAATATAATCAACAAATAAATGGACCAGAAGCACAGATAAAAACCTTTGCACTAGGAGTAGGGGAAAATGGGGATTTAAAATATGCTCGCATTATGAGTGAATTCCTGAAATCAGAGCATTATGAGCTGAAAATAGAGCTAGAAGATATAGTTGAAGTTTTACCAAAGGTTGTCTATCACCTTGAATCATTTGACCCATCATTAGTTCGAAGTTCGGCATCTAATTATTTAATTGCCCAGTTTGCAGGACAACAGGGTATACAAATACTTCTCTCAGGAGAAGGAGGAGACGAACTTTTTTGTGGATATGATCATTTTAAAGATACCTGCGACCAGGCAATTTTTAAAGAACAAAAAGAATGCCTTAAGGCTCTTCATAATAATGCAGCCCTGCGCCTTGATAGGATGAATGCTTGTCATTCTATCAAGGTAATAACGCCTTTTATTTCTGAAGAATTGCTTAATTT
>CAYSAA010000223.1:0-4736 GCA_964428905.1 uncultured Atribacterota bacterium | reverse complement strand
TTTTTATATACTCTTTTTAGATTTATAAAACTTTTTTTTAATTATATAAATCAATGTAACTGATGTCAATAAAGTTTTAAATATTTCTTATTTATTTTTGAAATAGAAATAACGATACACATTCACAACAAAATAAGAAATGAATAGTCTGATTTTAAAACATTCTAATTTTTTTCTTCAATCCAATCAATTATTTCCTGCTTGCTGGGTATCTTGCCTGCCACCTTAACTTTGCCGTCAATAACCAAAGCGGGAGTTATCATCACACCGTATTCAGTGATTTTATCCAGGTTTTCTACTTTGGCAATTTCTGCATCTATGCCCAATTTCTCAACTGCCTGCTGGGCATTCTGGATTGTTTTTTTGCATTTGGGACAACCCATTCCTAATATTTCGATCTTCATAACTTTTCTCCTTTAATCTTTATTGAATTTATTGAATCATATTTCCATAGACCATGCCGCTTATGGTAGCCATTATTATTACCAGCACTACATAGACCAAGGTCTTTTTTGTTCCTACTACGCTTCTAATAACCAGCATATTAGGCAAACTTAAAGCCGGTCCGGCTAAGAGCAGCGCCAATGCCGGCCCCTGACCCATCCCTGAACCAATCAATCCCTGCAGAATAGGTATCTCCGTAAGGGTAGCAAAGTACATAAAAGCCCCGATAAAAGAGGCAAAGAAATTAGCGCTAAGCGAATTGCCGCCTACCAGAGAAGCAACGAAGCGGGAAGGAATCAATCCTTCTTCTCCCGGTCTGCCTAATAAGAGTCCGGCAAAGAATATCCCTAAAAAGAGCAATGGCAAGATCTGCTGGGTAAAACTCCAGGAAGATTCGAGCCAGGGAACAATTTCCTGTTTTTGAAACCAGTTAATCAGAATATAGATGAGCAATAAGATAAAGACAATGGCTAAATACCACTTATACTGGAAAATCATTGACCACAAGCTTTCATCTCCTGCCTGAGGTCTTGCCCAGTTGGCAAAGACCATAAATCCGATCATGGATATGAAATAAAGAATATTCTGAAATCCAGTCCTGGTGTCAGGCTCGCTTTTGCTTACTCCAAACTGTAGTTCTCCCTTAGTCTGTCTTTCTTTTTCTTCAGATAGAAAAATAAAATGCATGCACAGCCCAATAATAACACTGAAGATGATTGCTCCCAGTGCCCTGGCTAAACCTAATTGCCAGCCTAGTACCCGGGCAGTTAAAATGATAGCCAATACATTGATGGCAGGACCGGAATAAAGGAAAGCTATGGCCGGACCCAGACCTGCTCCCTTCTTATAGATCCCGGAAAATAAGGGTAATACGGTACAGGAACATACTGTTAATACGGATCCTGAGAGGGAAGCCACAAAATAAGCAAATACTTTATTGGTTTTGGCACCCAGATACTTTAAAACTGCATTCTGATCCAAAAATTGATAGATGGCACCGGCAATGAAAAATGCCGGGATTAGACTGAAAATTACGTGTTCCCTGGCATACATATGCAGCATGGCCAGGGATTCAAAAAATGGATTACGGAATCCCAAACTTTCTAAAGGCAAAAAATAGAAAAGAAGGAATCCGCCCACTATTACAAAAACTTTTAATTGATTTTTCATTTGAATTTGTGTTCCTCTTTCGACACAGAATTCTTATTTATTCTTATAGCCAGTATGCTATGTATTTATAGAAAAAAATAAGTCTATTAGCGATCATTGCAAAGAATATCTCGATTGGCTTTTGTTGCCTTTTTCAGGTCTTCAATAATTACCGGATCATCATTGAGCCAGCCACTCAGGTTGCCCATCAGAATTCGGCTATATTCATTACCTTGACGATTGATAAAATATTCATGCCACTGCCCGTCTTGCCGGCTATCAATTAAATCAACTTCCTTAAGTTTTCGCAGATGCCTGGATACACTAGGTTGACGTATGCCAAGTACACAAGTTAATTCACAAACACACATGGGCTTGTGCTCCAATAATTTTAAAATTCTAAGACGGTTTCTGTCAGATAACATGCTATAGATTTGTGATAATCTTTCCATTATAATTATCCCTTGACTAAATAGCTTTCTTGCTATATAATAACACTAAATTACTATTTGTCAATACAACTTCAATAAACAGAAGAACGTTTTGATGTCTTTTCTTTTTCTTCTCTTTGAGAAGAAACAATGAAACAGAAATAATAATATAATCAGGCAGTGCATTTTATGAAAAAAATGAAAATAAATTCTATTTTTTTTATTGGCATAACGATACTTTTAATTTCTTTATTGAGTATCAATGCTATAGCTGAAATAGATCAAGAAGAGAAAATTGATAAAAATGTTCTTATCGAAATCTTTCTTAATGCTGATTGCAGCCACTGCCCCAAGGCAGCCTTCTGCCTGGAGGAATTGGCCTGGAGTTATGATCCGGGTAGAGTTATTCTGGTAGAAGCCCATATCTGGGGTGATGGTTACGATATTCCCCAAACCAATGAACGTTATAACTGGTATACCGGACAAAGCACCCAGGGAACACCGGACGTCTTTATCAACGGATTATCAGAACGTGTCCAGGGATTAGGCTGTGCATGTGGCGATATAGAAGAAAATTATCAAATTTATCAAGAACTTATTGAAAAAGAGCTTGCCAAAACCTCACCTATCGCGCTTCATGCTGAGCAGGCTATCTGCGGAGATAGGATTCTTGTCCAAGGGAATCTGGCCAATAAAGGCTATTCTAATTTACAGAATCTGATAATTGGTGGTATGATCTATTATGAGGGAGAGGAAAGTGTGTTTTTTTATCTGGTAAAAGATATTTTTACATATCAGGATATCTGCCAGCTTCCTCCCATGGATAAGAGGAATTTTAGTTTTATCTCCAATCTTGATTTAAACGAAATCAAAGAAGACGAGTTGAAAAAATATCATACCGTTGTTTTTATTCAGGATAAATTGACTAAAGAGATTTTACAGTCATTTTTAGCAGACTAATCTTTCAAGAATATTATCAGATTCTAAGAGATCTGACTAAATAGAAGGGAATTAAAGAAATGAAGAAAACAAATGATAGAAAAAGCAATAAGAACAAGCTGATCTTGTTGACCATATCTCTGCTTATCGCTATTACCTTTTTTACCGGCGGTCAGGTTTTAGCCCAATATAAAACAGGTTCACCTGCACCGGAATTTGTGCTGGAAGCTCTGGATGGTGAAGTGTATCAGTTAAGCCAGTTCAATAACAAGCAGAACCATCTTTTGCTTTGTTTTGTGAAAAGCAATGATTCAAACTCTCTTAGCAAATTACAAGATATAATATCTTTTTTTGAAGATTATCAGCCAAAAGAAAGTTACCAGATTATTGCAGTAGTTAAAACTAACCAGGACAAAGAGGAGGTAAAAGATAATTTTCTTGCCTTGCAAGACAAAACTGATATACCACTTTTAATCTTACTGGATAACGAAGGCAAAGCTGAAGAAAGTTTTCAAATTGAAAAATATCCTACCATCTTACTATTAAGATACGATTTTCATATTAGAAGAGCATATGACCGATTTACAAGTAGACAGGAAACAAGCTTCTATCAGTATTTAAGTTTTCTTTTTACTTCTCAAAAAAGTACCGGCAGCAGTAGCAGTGGTTGTTACAACGGAGTCTGCCCTCCACCACCGGGATATTAAGAGTGTTTGGGGTCAGGTCTCAACATTTGACATTTCTCTAATAAAAATGTCAAATGTTGAGACCTGACCCCAATGACAAGACAAAAGAAAGGTATTGAATAAATGAAGTCAAAAATAAATCTGGGAATGATTATAAGCATGGTTATTGTTTTTCTAATGCTCTGTTTAGTCGGATGTAGCAAACCAGAGCCGCCAAGCCTAAATCTGTCCGAGGATAGCTGGTATTACGGGGAGGTCATACCGGATCAGAGGCCTACTCACGACTTTACCATAAAAAACGAGGGTGGAGAAAAATTAATCATAGAATCGGTCTATTCTTCCTGTCCTTGTGTCATCCTCGATTTGCCTGAAAAAGAAATACCGCCAGGTGGAGAAGCATTGCTAAAGACAACCTTTGATCCTACCGGGTATGAAGGTGAAGTTAGCAAGTTAGTTACCATTAGATCTAATGACCCGGAAAATGTGGAGAAAACAATTGAGGCAACAATAACCGTCCTGCGTGTACCCAATCCTGATATAGAAATATCCCAACAGACCTTTGATCTGGGAACTTTTAAACCAGAAGAAAGACCAACCATTCAGTTTACGATTTCTAATACCGGTGATGCTGATCTGGTCATTGAGGAAATTGTCTCGGAAAAACTGTTCAGTCACAATCTGGAAATACCTCTGACAATTTCCCCTGACGAACAATTCCAGGCAGAAGTATACATAGATACAAACCAATTAAAGGAAAGCGAATTCCGCAAAGCAGTGCGAATTATGACCAATGACCCACAAAATATGAGAGTTTTTATTCGTATTATGGGTCATATTGAATAGTTTATATCTCTAAGCAGGAGCAATACTATGAATAATAGTAACAGTAAATATCGCACCCGCATAGCAGGGCTTTAAGAAACTCTAAAAAAGGTGTGCCTTTTTCTTGGTTACTTTTTGTTCTGCTTTTTTCTTATATATTAACTGGATATTTCTAAGCAATACAACTGCCTGCTTTGGACTTCAGGTAAAAAATTGTCAGTTAGCTTCTCTTCATCTTTTTCATGGTAAAAAATTTTTTAATTTT
>CAYSAA010000222.1:0-2685 GCA_964428905.1 uncultured Atribacterota bacterium | reverse complement strand
AGAATTGCCTGGAAAGGTAGTTTAGATAATAACCAATTGATAGTGATAACAAGAGGGGAAAATAACATTGAGTACGTTCCCTTGAAAAGATTGGATGTTGTCTTTCCAGTTTTACATGGACCATATGGAGAAGATGGTACAGTTCAAGGATTATTAGAATTAGTTAATATTCCTTATGTAGGATCTGGAGTGGCTGCTTCTGCAGTTGCTATGGATAAGGCGCTTATGAAAAATATTTTTCAACAACATGGTCTCCCTCAAACTAAATGGGTTGTTTTAAAACGAAAAAGATGGGCATCAGCAAAACAAGAAGTATTAAGTGAAATAAATAGCCAATTTACTTATCCTATTTTTACAAAACCTACCAATCTAGGTTCCAGTGTTGGAATTACCAAAGTGACTAAAAGACAGGAGCTAGAGCATGCAATCGATATTGCCACTTTTTATGACCGCAAGATTATTGTAGAAGAAGGGCTAGAAGGTATTCTCGAGGTCGAGTGTAGTGTTTTGGGAAATGATGAGCCGGATACCTCGCTAATTGGAGAAATAGTCCCTACCGGAGAGTATTATGACTACAACTCTAAGTATATTGATAAAGGTACTAGATTGATAATTCCTGCCAGAGTGCCTGATAATATTGTAAAAGAAGTACAAAAAATAGCAAAAAGGGCTTATCTGGCTATTGACGCCGCAGGATTAGCCCGGGTTGATTTTTTTGTTCGAAAGAAAAATAATGCTTATAGAATTTTTCTTAATGAAATAAATACTATGCCCGGATTTACACGTTCTAGCATGTATTCAAAATTATGGGAAAAAAGTGGAATAAGTTTTTCTAAGTTAATTGATAGATTAATAGAATTGTCTCTAGAGAGATTTAGTGATAAAATGTCTAATAAAACAGATTATCCTTCTAAAATTTTAAAATAAAAAAAGTTTTTTGTCTAAAAAAATATTAAATAGGGAATAATTATAGTAGGAAAGAAAAAAAGAAGTTTGACAAATCATTAATTGATTGATGCTAAATTGTGATACAGAGAAAAATCATTAGAGGTTGAAAAAGGCAAACTATTCGAAAGGATAGGGCGCAAAGTTATGGATCTAAGGCACAGAGTGCTATGATTGCCAGACCGCCGACTTCTTTTTCTTTTGGAATATTAAAAAAATTATAAATAATTAAGGTTGAAAAAGGCAAACTATTCGAAAGGATAGGGCGCAAAGTTATGGGCCTAAAGTCAAAAGACTATGGCTGCCAGGCTGCCACCTTTTTTCATTCTGGCCCAAACTGATTGCCTTTTCAACCTAGCAGAAGGAGAGTAGAGAATATGAAAGTTTGGGCGAAATTAATTAATGTAGGCAAAATAGTTATAATTATCAGTGCAGTCTTTTTCTTAACATCCTGTAGCTCAGTTATACCTGAAGTAGTGATTGAAGAGGACAATACTATTCCCACCAATAACCTCGTATCTGAGATTGAGAATAAAGCCAGCATCGATTCTATATATTTGGATGTACCCTATCAGAAATATGCAGGAACTAACTGGTGTCTACCGGCTTCCGGGTCAATGGCTCTGAATTTTTTTGGTTTAAATGTAAGCCAGCAAGAATTAGCAAAAAAGATAATCAAACCCGATGGGCTAGGAGATATTTACAAAATGGTGAGATTTGCCAGAGATCTGGGTTTTGAAGCTACATTTACAGTCTTGACAATGGGAGAGATTGAAGAATATTTGTACAATAATATTCCATTGATAGTAATACAGGAGTATAAGGAGACTAATCCACTGGCTCATGCCCGGGTTGTAATTGGTTTTGATTCTAATAAAAAAGAAATTATCAGCAATGACCCAACAATTGGGGAAAATTATACCATGTCTTATGATGCATTTATGGATTTGAATTTAACGTCAAATCCCAAATATTGCATGACTATTGTTATAACCCCAGATTTTGTGTAAAGGCAAATCATTTGAAAGGAAGAGAGGTATAAAAGATGAATATATTGAAATGTTATTATGACTACTGCGAAATATCTGAAAACCAGGGAGAGTATCTGGTAGAATTTGGGTATCAGACCTATAATGGGAAAATTATATCTCCACCAATTAAAATAGGAGATAGAAGTTTTTCAACAGAGAAAAAGGCTCTACGTTATGCCAAAAAAATAAGTTCAAAAGAATGTATTAAGATTGAAAAATGAGATTAAAATTTTCTGTTCTATGATTGTAATAACAAGAACTGAATACTTTTAAAACATATACTTATAAATTAAAGAACTCTCTAGTTTCGAATCTAAGAGAGTTCTTTTTTTGGATAAATTAAATTGTTAACTGTTTTGACAGCCTTTTATCCTGGTGTTATGATTGGTATTAAAAGTGTTATTATTAAATCAAAAGGTGGAATATGTCTCATTTGGTTCGATTTAGCGTTTCTCTTGAAGAAGAATTGTTAAAGAGCTTTGATAAACATATTCAAGAACAAAGATATGAGAACCGCTCAGAAGCCTTAAGAGATTTGATACGGGAAGAATTAGTGGCAGGGGAATGGCAGAAAAATGAAAAAGTTGCTGGTACAATAACCCTTGTTTACGATCACCACAAAAGAGGTTTAGTGCAAAAATTAACTTCTTTGCAACATGAATATCATAGTATTATTATTTCTACTCAGCATATTCACCTGGATCACGAT
>CAYSAA010000221.1:0-8224 GCA_964428905.1 uncultured Atribacterota bacterium | reverse complement strand
AAAAATGGCAAATATAATAATTAAGGGCAAAAATTGTTGAATGGCTTCCATTTATTCCACACCTTTCTTTTTTAAAAATTCTTTTAAATTATACCTAATTAATTTATTTTTATCAAATATTTTCACGTTTTAGGTTCTAAAATCTTAATTTAGTATGATAATTATGATTCTCTTGTCTGAGAAAAGTAGTCTTTGTAAAATTTTTTCCTGAATGAATCAAAACGGTTTTCGAAAATAGCCTTTCGTATATCATTCATCAGATCATTCATAAAATAAAGGTTATGTATGGTCCCCAGTATTGGAGCTAGCATCTCTTTGGCTATATATAAGTGTCTAAGGTAAGCTCTTGAAAAATGTTGACAGGTATAACAATGACAATCCTGATCAATGGGAGATAAATCATCTTTATATTTTGAATTGGTAATAGAAATTTTTCCGTTATGGGTAAAAAGACAGCCATTCCTACCATTTCTAGTTGGTAAAACACAATCAAACATATCAATCCCCCTGGCTACCCCCTCTAAAATAGACTGGGGTGCTCCAACCCCCATTAAATATCTGGGTTTATTTTCAGGTAGCAGGGGAGCTATGCTCTCGAGTATCTCATACATTAACGATTTTGGTTCTCCCACACTTAAACCTCCCAGGGCATATCCCGGAAACTCTAAATCAATTAGTTTTAGAGCATTTTCTCTACGAATATCCGGGAAAAATCCCCCTTGAACAATACCAAATAGTGATTGCTGTTCTAAATTATGATATGTCAAGCACTTTCTTGCCCATTGGAAGGTACGATCAGCTGCAATTTTTGTTTCATATCGGGAAGAAGGATAAGGTGCACATTGATCAAAAACCATGGCAATATCAGATCCAAGAGCCATTTGGATCTCCATCAACTTTTCCGGGCCAATAAAATGTTTTGAACCATCAATGTAAGACTGAAAAGTGACTCCTTCATCATTAATCTTATTAATTTTACCTAAGCTAAAAACCTGAAAACCACCACTATCAGTTAAAATCGCTTTATTCCATCCCATAAATTTATGCAAGCCGCCAGCCTCGGCAATTAAATGATGGCCAGGCCGTAAAAATAGATGATAAGCATTGGATAATATAATAGAGTATCCTAAATTATCTACTTCTTTGGGAAGCATTCCCTTGATAGTAGCTTGTGTTCCAACCGGCATAAATACTGGTGTTTTTACCCTACCATGATTTGTCTTAAGCAGACCCAATCTGGCTTTATTGTCCCTTTCTTCTGTTACTTTGGTAATAGTAAATTTTACTGTCATATCTTTATATTATTGAAATCTCATTTATTCAATACTTTACAATTTAGGCTATGTCACACAATATCTATTGGCCATCATATAATAAACATAGCATCTCCGAAACTGTAGAAACGATATTTCTCTTGAATCGCTTCACGATAGGCATTTAATAAATTATCTTTTCCGGCAAATGCAGATGCCAGCATTAGCGGTGTTGATCTGGGGAGATGGAAATTGGTAATAAGGGCTTTTACCACCTGGAACTGATAACCCGGATAAATAAATAAATCAGTCCAATGCGTTCCCATTATAACTTTATTTTGATGAAAAGAAGATTCCAGAGCCCGTGTTACTGATGTCCCTACTCCAACAATCCTATGGTTATCTTTTATTGCTTGATTAATTACTTTTGCACTTATAGCAGATATCGTATACAATTCTGATTTCATTTTATGATTTTCTACCTGATTAGTTCTCATCTTTTCAAAAGTACCTCTACCAATATGAAGGGTTAAAAAAAGTATTTTTATGCCTTTTTTCTCTATAACATTCATGAGTCCCTTCGTAAAATGAAAACCAGCCGTAGGCGCTGCAATGGAACCTTCCTCAGAAGCATAAACAGTTTGATAAAAAGATGACTTGACTAACTCTTTTTTGATATAGGGTGGTGTGGGCATTTTACCGATTTTATGTAATATCTCATGAAAATTACCTTCAGCTTTCATATTGATTAAGTAAATTCCTTCTTTTTCATCTTTACTAACAACTTCCGCTGTTAATTGAGGAGAAAAAATGATTTCTGTTCCACAATGAATTCTTTTTCCGGGTTTCAATAAAACATTCCATTGATAATCCGATAAAGACTGAATAAGAAGAGCTTCAATTCCTCCTCCGGTCTTCTTTTTATAGCCATGTAAACGAACAGGTAATACTTTACTATTATTTAATACCAGAAGATCTCCGGTTTGTAAGAAATCTACAATGTGATAAAATTTTCTATGCTGTACTGATCCGGTTGCCTTGTCAAGAATCATTAATTTACTTTTATCTCTATCTAACAGTGGTTCCTGGGCAATATACCCGGGAGGCAACTCGTAGTCGAAATATTTCATGTCCATTTATGGCCTCAGATTTAATGCGAAATTTATATTAATTAATATAATTTTGTCAACTGAATTCCCTGGTAATAATATTTTAATATATCCTCATAGTTATACCCCTGTGCAGCCATGCCATAGGCTCCCCATTGGGATAGGCCAACTCCATGACCATTCCCGTGTCCGATAAAAGTAAACAATAAATCACCGGAATCTTTTTTTTCTTTAATCTCTGGCAAAATTACTTTTTCTGGTTCTGGTTCTTTAGGGCGATTCAACAAACCAATTAGCTCAGAAATACTAAGATCTTTTTCTTCCTTTAAAATATCTTTCACTGATTTTTGCTGTACCTTTTTTTCTTGTTCTATTGTAGCAAGATTGTTTTTATCCTGGCTGCTCTCCTCGGTCCCATCCCCTGGTTGATCAATGCTAAATAGTGAACTTCTAATAAGAGTAGGTCCAATCAAAAGCCTGAAATCGTTGGTCTTTAGAGAGAATATTTGATGGTTATCGGCAAAAATATCAACAGATTTTACCCTGCCTGCTTCTGTTTTTTCTCCAATACCTATTTTATTAATACTACTTAGCTGAAATCCTTGTTGGGTTAATTTCTGTACTATTTCCTGTTCGGTAATAGAATAATCCCAACAATGATTGGGTGGTGAAACAGATTCTTCATAATCAGAACATACGCTTCTTAAATAGGGAACATAACTGCCCCACACGTCCTCACTATTTTCCGTATACCCTCCACTGTCCGAATGGTATACGGCATTAATCGGCTCACCCTGATAGATCAAAACAATACCACTTGTATCATTAACTGCTTTATTCGTGGCAGGATGCTCATGATTCACACCACCATAAGCCTGACTGTTTGTCGTGGCACAGATATTATACCCTTCTTCTATGAATTTATTCATATTAGCAAGAGCAAATGTTCTTGCAGCAATAGCCTGAGCTCTTAAAACTTCTTCAGGCCATTCCGGTGAAATCTCCTTTTTTAAAACTCCATACAGATATTTTTCAATTTCAATGACATTAATTACATTTAACAATTTCTGATCTGCAATAATTTCTATCTCACCCCTATATTTCCAATTCTCTATCTGAATTAGACCTCCATCCTCGGATACAATTTTGATTCCCTTTATGGACTCATATAATTGATTATTAATTTTCATTCCATTAGTATCTGCAGTAATCTTTAATGGACGATTATTTTCCTTAATAAAGAGAATCTTCTGGGAAGAAATTTCATAGATATGCAATTCCTTTTCACCATTGATAGTAACCTCTTTACAATCCAAAAAAATACCAACACGTAATATGGGTACTTTGGCATATACATTGATATTAATTATTAAAAAAAAAGTGATAAAAATAAATAATAAGATAGTATATTTCGAATCCTGTTTCATATGGGATACCTCATATTTCTACCATTTTAAATTAGAGCTTTATATATGAATAGAAGGATCTAATCATCTAAAAATGCGAAATAGGATAGTTATTATTATACTTAGTATAATACATAATCCCAACGGAAAGTAAAAGATGAAATCCTTTCTCTTAATCAAAATATCGCCCGGCAACCGAAAGGAAAAAGAAGGCAACTTATCCAATACTGAAAAAAAAATACCAACAGCAACCATAATTAGCCCTATGATTATCAACATTTTAGCCATTGTATTTATACCAGACTGCATATAAGCCTCTTAATTAAAACTTAGAACAGAGAAGAATTTTCTTCATCAGAAGGCAAATATTGATTTTTATAAAAATAGCGATAAGCCATTTCAGTCGTTTTTCTACCCTGTGGTGTCCTGGATAGGAAACCTTTTTGTAAAAGATATGGCTCATGAACATCACAAATAGTGTCTTTATCTTCATTAATAGAAGCTGCTAATGTTCCTAGCCCTACCGGTCCACCATTAAATTTATTTAATATTGTTAGCAATAATCTCTTATCAATCTCGCATAAACCAAGATCATCAATCCCCATGTTCTTTAAAGCAAAAATAGCAATATCCTGGCTAATAACACCTTTCCCTTCAATCTGAGCATAGTCTCTAATCCTTTTTAGCAAACGATTGGCAATCCTGGGTGTCCCCCTGGAACGCTTTGCTATTTCTATTGATGCCTTTTCTTCAATCTTGATTTTTAAGATAGCAGCAGAACGAATTAAAATCTTCTGCAAGTCTTCATCATAATAATATCCAACTCTGGAAATTACACCAAAGCGGCTTCTTAGAGGAGAAGTAATCAATCCGGTTCTGGTAGTAGCACCTATTAATGTGAATTTAGGTAAATCAATTCGGATTGATCTGGCACTCGGTCCCTTGCCAATTAAAATATCTAGAGCAAAATCCTCTAAAGCAGGATATAATATTTCCTCCACAGATCGATTTAGTCGATGTATTTCATCTATAAATAAGACATCTTTTTCCTTGAGATTAGTTAAAATAGCGGCTAAATCACCTGCCCTTTCTATAACAGGGCCAGAGGTCATTTTGATATTTACGCCCATTTCCCGGGCAATAATATTCGCCAATGTTGTTTTCCCTAAGCCTGGAGGACCATATAGTAGAATATGATCAATTGGTTCATCCCTTTTTAGAGCAGCCTGAATATAGACAGATAAATTATCCTTTACATTTTTTTGACCAATAAAATGTATTAGCCTCAAGGGCCTTAAATTTGCTTCAGATTCTATGCCTTCTTTTTTTAAATCCTGATCAATTAGATCTTCTTTTTTATTCATAGACCATAAACCATTTATTAAATATCACACCCGCATAGCGGGTGGCTGTAATATAATTTGATACTTATCAAATTTTGTAATCGTACCAATCTACCTAAGCTACCAGAAAAAAGACCAATCTTTATAATCCTTACTACTCTTCCGATACTGTATTAAAGTTTTGTTTTATTTAAAGCATACCTTATTAAATCCTCAATAGCTAAATGTTTTTGAGTTTTTAATTTTTTAATTGCTATAGCTATCCGCTGTTTGGCTTCCTTATCCGAATATCCCAATGACTTTAAAGCTTCAACACCCTCATAAACAAAATCTTTCTTTTCCTGTTCCTCGCCTTTCCAACCATTGGCTATTCTAAATTCCCTTAATTTCTCTTTTAACTCTAAAATAATCTTTTTAGCCATTTTGTTACCAATGCCGGATACGCTACTTATTAGATTCAGATCTTCCTCTAATACAGCATTCTGAAATTGTTCAGGGCCCATATCGTTAATAATATTCAATGCTACTTTTGGTCCAATTCCCGGAGTGTCTATTAAAATTTTAAAAAAATCCCGCTCATCCTTGGTTACAAAACCATATAAAACAATGCGGTCCTCCCTAATATATAAATAGGTAAAAATTATTTGCTTATCCTGGCTCAAGATAAATTTATCAGCTGATGGAACATAAACTAAATACCCTACTCCGTTCACATTTATAACAATCGAACCGTTTTCTTTGCTTTCCACCATACCCTTCAAAAAAGATATCATATACCTTTCCTAACCTTTAAAGAATAAGATAACATCATATTACTACAAAGTAACATTGAAAGACTATATAAATATTCGAAAAATATTTTCCTAATTATCTCAGCTTTGACAATACTCTTGTTCCTACTACTCCAACACTAAAAATCTTAAATTAATTTAAACGCTAGACACTATTTCATTAATAGGAATGTCTGGAATGAATGTGACAAATAGCAACTGCCAGCGCATCTGCTGCATGATCGGGACGTGGTATATCTGACAGACTTAATAATACTTTAACCATTGCCTGTACCTGATTTTTTGTAGCTCGTCCATAACCAACAACAGCCTGTTTTACCTGTAAAGGTGTATAAACAAACATATCAATTCCTACTAAAGTAGCAGTTAAGGCAACAGCACCGCATACTTTGCCAACATCGATGGCACTTCTGGTATTTCTACTAAAAAATATCTCCTCAAGCACTAATTCATGAGGAGAATATCTTTTAATAAGAGCATCTATTTCATAATGAATCTTTTTTATTTTGTCTGGAAAACTGTCATCTATTTTATTGACAATACATCCATAATCAGTTGCCCTTATCTTGTCCTTTTGAATCTCTACTAATCCATATCCGGTATGGTTAATACCAGGATCAATCCCTATAATGATCAAATTTTTCCTCTACTGAGCAGAAAGTTCTTCTATTATTTTGTCATCAATATTAAAATTAGCATATACATTTTGAACATCGTCAAGGTCTTCCAGCTGTTCCATCAAGCTTAACATTTGTTCTGCTTTCTTACCCTCTAAATCAACAGTTGTCTGAGGGATCATGGTGATTTCAGCAATTGAATATTCAATTTGATGATCTGATAATAATTTTTTAAATTTCTCAAAATCGGCAGGAGGTAAGATTACTTCTGTATTCTTCTCATCGGTTTCAATATCTTCGGCCTCTACTTCTAATGCCAGATTAAGAAGAATATCCTGATCAACTTTCTCCTTATCAAAAGCAAAATACGCTTTTCGTGAAAAAATCCAGGCAACACAACCACTTGAGCCCAGATTTCCACCATGCTTGGTGAAAATCCTCCGTATATCAGAAACAGTTCTGTTACGATTATCAGTTAAAACCTTAATTAAAACTGCCACACCAGCAGGACCATAGCCTTCATAAGTCACATCTTCGTATGATATGCCCTCAATCTCGCCTGTTCCTCTTTTGATCGCCCGTTCTATATTTTCATTAGGCATATTATTTTCTTTGGCATATTGGATGGCATTACGTAGATCAACATTCATTTCCGGGTCACTACCGTTACGCGCTGCTACTGAAATAAGACGGTTTATCTTCCCGAACAATTTCCCTCTTTGGGCATCAGCTTTTCCCTTTTTTCTCTTAATTGTGCTCCATTTCGAATGTCCCGACATAACACTTACCTCTTTAAAATTTTTCTTATTTTAGCATATAAAAAAAATCGTTGCAATTTATCAACGATCTTATTAAATATAATAGCTTTATTTTAATTGATGATTAAAAATCAGGAATAGGAGGTGTCTTTCTTTTGTGAGCACTTATTTGAGTCATTTTTATTATTCTATCTTTTAAATTTTTATCCTCTACTTTTCCGGTAGCCAAAAAATGATCTAATTGAGTATAGCTAAAACCCATTTCTTTTTCATCAGTTTGATTTTCCCAAAGACCTGCCGAAGGTTCTTTGACTATTATTCTTTCAGGTATATCCATATATTTCGCCATTAACCTTACCTCACTCTTTAAAACATTTCCTAATGGCAAAATATCGGTGCCACCATCCCCATATTTAGTAAAATAGCCAATTGATATTTCACTTTTATTACCAGTTCCAACAACTAAATAATCCAGGATATTAGCAAAATAGTAAAGTACTATCATCCTTAATCTTGGTTTAATATTGGCTTTAGCCATTTTGTTGCCATTAAGTTCAATATTAGACAATAGCTGTTGATAAATTGAAGTAAGGTCGATATTTTTGTAATTAACACCATATTGATTAATTATCTTCATGGCATCTTGAACATCAGATATCTGGCCTTCACAAGGCAATATTAAAGCCATCGAATGATCTGACAATGCTCTCTGACAAAGAACTGCAATTACTGCAGAATCGATTCCCCCACTTAAGCCAAAAATAACACCCTTTTTCCCGGCATCCTGGACTTGCTTCCTGATCCAGATAACTAACTTATCTATTTTTTCTTTTAACATTTTTTGTTCTATTTCAATCCCCATACTTTCCTCCCAATAAAAAATTCCCGGCAGTGTCCTACTCTCCCACAGAAAAAACTGCAGTACCATCGGCGCTGGAGGGCTTAAC
>CAYSAA010000220.1:0-14029 GCA_964428905.1 uncultured Atribacterota bacterium | reverse complement strand
ATAAAATTACAAACTGAATTACCATCTGAAATTAATTTAATTCGATTAATTCCCGAAGAAGTTGTTATTTCAATAAAATAAAAAAACATCATTTTTATTCCCTATCATTCATGTAATAATAGAAGGAAGAATGAGTTAGTATGAGTAGACTGTTTGGTACCGATGGCATACGAGGAGTGGCCAATCAATATCCCATGACAGCAGAGGTTGCTTTTAATCTTGGTCGCGCAGTTGGATATTATCATCGATATAAAAAGCAAAAAAGTATAGTAATCGGTAAAGATACCAGGCTCTCCGGAGACATGTTGGAAGCAGCACTTACTGCTGGTTTATGCTCGGCCGGGATTAATGTCTTGAAAGCTGGAATTATAACAACACCTGCAGTTGCTTATTTAACAAAGTATTACAAAATGACAATGGGAATTGTAATATCTGCTTCACATAATCACTATCAAGACAATGGTATTAAATTTTTTCAGGAAAACGGCTTCAAGCTGGATAATAAACAAGAAAAGTTGATTGAAGATATACTTATTGAGGAAAAGTATAAAGAACTTCATGTACCGGGAGAAATGATAGGGAAGGCAACCACTTTAAAAGAAACAAGCAATATCTATATCAAACATTTACTTAATTCCATTCCTAAAACATTTACTAAACCTGACTATAAAATAATCATAGATTGTGCCAATGGTGCAGCTAGTCAAGTTGTGAAGGAATTATTTGATTACCTTAATATAAATTATAAGCTGATCAATAATACGCCCAATGGAATGAATATCAATCACAAATGTGGTTCTACTTCTATAAATTCTCTTCAGGAAAAAGTATTGCAAGAACATGCAGATTTAGGTTTTGCTTTTGATGGCGATGCCGATAGGGTATTAGCAGTGGACGAAAAAGGACAGTTAGTAGATGGGGACCAAATGATGGTCATTTATGCCAATGTTTTTATCGGTGAAGGCAAGTTAGGAAATAACAAAGTTGTAGCTACCTATATGAGTAATCTGGGATTTGATGAAGCAATAAAAGAAATTGGTGGCATGGTGATCAGAACAAGCATCGGCGATAAATATGTGCTAAGAAAAATGTTAGCTGATCATGCCTTGTTGGGAGGCGAGCAATCAGGACATATTATTTTTCTAATCCATGGTCCCAATGGTGATGGAATTGTGACTACTTTTCAAATATTGGATGCATTAAGTCGAACCAGTGAAAAGGTATCTACTCAGGCAGCTTTAATGAAAAGATATCATCAGAAATTACTGAATTACAATTTGGCTAATAAGTCTTTTTTTCTACGGAATCAAAAATTTTTAAAGATAAAAGAAGAATTAGAGAAAGATTTTGTAGACTCAGGGAGAGTATTAGTTAGACCTTCCGGGACCGAAAGTAAAATAAGAATATTGTTAGAGAGTAGAGAACAAAAAATTATTGATGAATGGGAACAGAGATTAAACAATTTTTTTCAAAATAACTGTTTACATTGTTAGTTTCGAAAATTTAATGATTATTCGTGATATGTATTACCTTATTTTATATTTAGGTAAGGAATGCAAATTAGCACGGAGTATGCTATAATTATGCTATGAATTATTTCTTTTTAAAGAAGGATTTGAATACCAAAGGAGGATTGATAGCATGAATTTATAAAAAAAATAGAATCGTAGCGCCTGGGCTTAGTTATGTGTAAATTAGATTGTTGAGCGGAGATTAATTAAGTTGACGAGGGAGGAGAATATCGAATTTTCGGCGGATACTCCTGGGGTGGCCAACCCTGAGGTAATCCACAAATCTTATAAGCAATTGTAAGGACAAAAGATTACCAGGCTATTATTGATCCTTTACTTGATAATGTATGAATAGTAGTAGATGGTTTTTATAAAATCCTCATTAAATTCCAAAAAGCTGGAATATTTGAACAAATCATGGATTAATAATGAGGATTTTCTATTTGAAAGAAGGGAAATAAATATGTGTGGGATAATAGGATATATTGGAGATAAAGAAGCTTTACCAATTCTAATGCAGGGATTAAAAAAGTTAGAGTACAGAGGATATGATTCAGCAGGAGTAGCGGTATTGAATAAGGAAAATGATAATAGTATTGAAATTAAGAAATGTAAAGGAAAGATTAAATATCTTGAAGATATAGTAGAAGAAAGTAATTTAAAGGGTACTATTGGTTTGGGACATACCCGATGGGCTACTCATGGAAGACCAAATGATACCAATGCTCATCCCCATTTTTCCGATAATCATGAAACCGTAGTTGTGCATAACGGTATTATTGAGAATTATATGTCAATTAAGGAAACATTAACCTCCGAAAACTGTCATTTTCTATCTGATACTGATACTGAGGTATTGCCACATCTTATACAAAGAAACTACAAAAGTAACCTTACTGAGGCAGTTAGAAATTCCTTGAAATTGGTGAGTGGGTCTTATGCTTTAGGAGTAATTTCTAAAAATGAGCCGGATAAAATCGTTGCTTCCAGAAGTGGTAGTCCACTGATTATCGGAATTGGAGATCAGGAAATGTATATTGCTTCAGATATTCCAGCGTTATTGAACTATACCAGAAGAATGATTTTTTTAGAAGAAAACGAAATTGCTACTATAGAAAAGGATCACGTTGAAGTGACTGATTTAGAAGGAAAAAAAGTAAAGAAGAAAATTGTTTACATTGATTGGAATCCTGAGATGGCTGAGAAAAGTGGGTATAAGCATTTTATGTTAAAAGAGATTTGCCAACAACCCTTGGTTATTAGAACAAATATGGAAAAATATATTAAATCAGGGAAAGTTGATCTTTCTGCTATTCATTTATCAAAAAATACGATAGATTCTTTGTATAAGATACATATTATAGCTTGTGGTACAGCTTATTATGCTGCACTGGTGGGGAAATATGTTATAGAAAGTTTGTCCAGAATTCCAGTAGAGGTTGACTATGCTTCCGAATTTCGATATCGAACACAACTATTAAACAAGAACTCCTTAGGCATTGTTATTTCTCAATCGGGTGAAACAGCAGATACTATTGCCGCTATGCGTTCCTGTCAGAGTCAGGTTAATTCGGTCTTGGCAATCGTAAATGTAAAAGGAAGTACTATCAGCCGGGAAGCAGATAAAGTTATGTATATTCATGCTGGTCCGGAAATTGGAGTTGCATCGACAAAGGCATTTATTGGGCAACTTATTTCATTATATTTGTTGGCATTATTTTTGGGAAAAAATAATAAACAACTTTCCAGCCAGGATGAAAATAACATTGTGCAGGAAATGATGAGAATTCCTCACCAAATTGAAACAATTCTTAATCAAGGTGATAAGATTAGGTCAATTGCAATTCATTCTTCACAATATGATCATTTTCTCTATTTAGGAAGAGATATTAATTTTCCCATTGCTTTAGAAGGGGCATTAAAATTAAAAGAAATTTCTTATATTCATGCTGAGGCTTATCCGGCTGGAGAGATGAAGCATGGTCCAATTGCCTTACTTGATAAAAATTTTCCTGTTGTTGCTATTGCGCTAAGAGACCATGTCTATCATAAAGTAATTAATAATATAAAGGAAGTTACAGCCAGGGATGCCCAGGTAATAGCCATTGCTTCTGATGGGGATGAACAAATTCAAAACATTGTAGAAAAGGTAATCTATATACCGAATGTTCGGCAAATCCTATATCCCTTGTTAGCTGTAATACCACTTCAGCTGCTAGCCTATCATATTGCAGATATTTTAGGTAGGGATGTAGATAAGCCTAGAAATTTGGCAAAAAGTGTAACGGTGGAATAAAAATAGTATCAAGTATTGAGTATCGTGTATCGAGTCCAAATTCAAATAAAATAGAAAGATTAAAAACAGATAATAAATAACGCACCCGCATAGCGGGTGGTTTTAAGAAGTCTCTAAATACTTTTGGACTATTCTTTCAAAGCAATGGTGCTTCTACTGTTATTTAACCATTACCTCCTTCACAGAAGTTGGTTTTTATGGTTAAATAAAAAATAATGCGTGTTGAGTAAATACGGTATGTATAAGAGCAATAAATAACTATTATAAATACAGTTCGAGACAATCAGTATATCGCATAGTCAGTTATATGATAAGAACAAATGAAAGTGTAATAATATGAAATTTGAAAGCATAGATAATCGAAATGATTTTTTGTCTTGGACCAGATACTGCATACAAGACACGCGATACTGTATTTGTGCTAAATACCTGATATTCACGACACAGAATAAATTCTGTATTTTATGAGATAAACAGGAATCAGGGATGATTGTAAGTAGATTAATTGCTCTCTTTGTACTTGTTCCAATCATTGAACTTTGTATCTTATTAGAAATAGGGAAAAATATTGGAATATTTTTTACAATTACACTTGTTATTTTTACAGGCATAATAGGTGCTTATTTAGTAAAAAACCAGGGTTTTAACCTTTTATTCCGTATCAAAAGTCAAATGAACAGTGGAATGATTCCAACGGACAGTTTGATAGAAGGCCTCTTGGTACTAATTGGCGGAATATTTTTAATAACACCCGGACTAATGACTGATATAATTGGGTTTTTACTGGTTATCCCTCCAAGTCGTTTATTCATTTTTAACTATGCAAAACGGTGGATCGTACATAAAATAAGAGAACATGGAATTTATGATGAGTATGAATAAAATGGTTAGTTAAAAACAACATTTTGTTTATGTATTGCGTAAAAACTATAGAAGATACACATAATAAATAGTATATAACGTGAAATACTATGATATAAGTAGAAATAATAGGGTTTATAAGTATGTTTTGTATTGGACTCGATAATTTATACTCCATACGAGATACTAAATTGATAAAAGGGTAAAAATATGATTATCGGTTGTGGCATTGACTTGGTTAACATTGAACGGATAGAAAAATTGATTAAAAAATGGGGTGTTAAATTTTTGCAAAAAGTCTTTAACGAACAGGAGATAAGATATTGTGAGAAGAAAAATAAAGGTCGCTACCAATCCTATGCGGGATTCTTTGCGGCAAAGGAAGCCTGTGTAAAAGCATTGGGGACCGGATTTCGAAATATCGAATGGAAGGAAATCGAAGTTAGTAAAGATCCGTTGGGTAAGCCAGTGATCTGTCTTTCAAAGAGGTTATCAGCAATAAATAAAAGTAGAAACATTAATAATATACATTTATCTATCTCTCATACGGAACAGTTGGCTATTGCTCAGGTTATTATTGAAAGGTAAATATCTTACAATTTTAAGGAGATAATTATGGAAGAATTACTAGGCTCAACGTGGGTTGAAATCAACCTGGACTCAGTTAAAAAAAATATTCAAAATATTAATAATTTAGTTGGTAATCAGATTAATATTATGGGGATTGTCAAGGGAAATGCATATGGACATGATGCAGTTGAAATATCAAAATTGATTTTGGAATATGGTGTAAATCAGCTTGCTGTAGCTCGAATTGAAGAGGCGGTTATTTTGAGGAGAAATGATATTAAAGTACCGATATTGGTACTTAGCGTTTCTCCGGAAAAGCAGATGGATTTATATTTCGATTATCAGATTATGCCAACAATAAGTGATTTGCAACTAGCCAAAAAATTCAATACCATGGCAGAAAAAAAAGGTAAATTAATAAAAATGCATTTAAAATTAGAAACAGGGATGAGTCGTCTGGGCATAAATCCCGAAGAAGTTGTTCCTGTTTTAAGGGAAATAAAAAAAATGGCGAATGCTGAAGTGCAGGGGATATATACCCATTTTTCTACTGCTGATGAGGCTGATAAAGAGTATACTTATTATCAGTTTGGAATTTTTAAGCGGGCAATGAATCAAATTAGAAAAAACAATATAGATATACCATTTTTTCATGTAGCCAATAGTGGCACTATTCTTGATTTACCTGATATGTGGTTGGATATGGTTCGACCTGGCTGTCTTATCTATGGTTTATATCCCTCTGGTGAAGTCGAGAGAACCATACCAATGTACCCGGCTTTATCCTTTAAAAGTCGTATCTCTTTTATTAAAAAAGTTAGCTCTAATACTTTTATTGGATATGGCCGAGAATATAAAACCAAAAAAGATACTTTGGTTGCAACCCTGCCGGTTGGTTATGCTGACGGATACTCCAGGATGCTTTCCAATCGTGGAAAAGTTCTGGTAAAAGGAATAAAAGTTCCTGTAGTAGGCAGGGTATGTATGGACCAAATGATGATTGATATTTCTGATGTGCCTGAAGCTTGTGTTGGTGAAGAGGTAGTTTTATGGGGCGAACAAAAGGGTGAAACAATCAGCATTGAAACGATTGCAGAAATGCTGAATACAATTGTTGATGAAGTCGTCCATCTGACAGATAAGGGCAGGGTGGCAAAATTATTCATTAAGAAAAACAAACCCTGGAAGATAAAAAATATGTTGGGTGAAAATATTATTGATGGCTGACAAGAATAATAATCGTAGCAATAACAATAGATTTACTTACACCAGTCAAAGCCCAAAGGAAACCAGGAATATAGGTAAAAAATTGGGTGGGCTTCTCCAAGAAGGCGATTTGGTTGCTTTAAACGGTGAGCTCGGTGCCGGAAAAACATGTCTGATTCAAGGCATTGCATCGGGATTGAACAGTAAAGCACGTGTCTCAAGCCCTTCTTTTACACTTATTAAAGAATATCATGGTGATAAACCCATTTACCATTTTGATTTATACCGTCTTACCAGAGCCGAAGAATTTGAAGATCTTGGTTATGAAGAATATTTTTATAGTGATGGTATCACCTTAATAGAATGGGCTGAGAAGATAAAATATTTCCTACCGGATAGCATGCTGTTAATCAAAATTATTATGAGTGATGAACATTATCTGATAAGAAAGATTATATTTAAGCCCATTGGCAACAGGTATCAAAATATAGTGAAGGAGTTAAAGCGTATTGGTAATTTTGGGGATTGATACAGCAACAGATATTCTAAATTTAGCGCTGGTTGAGAACGGGAAAATGGTGGTAGATTACAAAATACAAAAAGCAGGATTAACACATTCTGCTCTGATTATTCCGGCCCTAAAAGATATTCTCAATATTGCCAGTTGGGGTTTTGATAAGTTGGAAGGGATTGCTGTTTCGATAGGACCTGGTTCTTTTACTGGATTAAGGATTGGTTTAGCTACCGCTAAAGGATTAGTTTTTGCTTTATCAATACCCGTCATCGGTGTCAATACTCTCGAATCTTATGCATCAAACTGGAAGACACTCCCGGGTATTTTATGTCCTATGGTAAAAGCTCGTAAAGGGGAATATTATTTTACTTTATACCGAAGGAAAACAAACGGTAATAATCTGCTTAGAATAGTACCATACCAGTGCCAAGATTGGTTTACCATTAAGAAAAACTTATTTCTACTAAATCAACCGATTTATATTTTTGGTTATGACTTAATGGAAATTATGGAAAATGAACAAAGAAGTAATGGCTCAAAAAACATTCATTTTATGTTTAAAGAACAAGAACCCCCTGGTGCTATTACTATTGCCTTGATTGGAGAAAAGAAAATTTATCAGAAACAGAATGATAATGTATTAACCTTATCTCCTTTTTATATTCGCAGATCAACTGCTGAAATAAAAAGAAAAGTACGGGTAGGGGTTAAAGAAGGATATCTAAAACAGAGTGAAAGAGAAAATAATTTTAGGGATTGAAACTTCTTGTGATGAAACATCTGTAGCTATGGTAAAAAATGGAAGACAGATACTATCCAATATTGTAGCCTCTCAAATGGAAATACACCAGGAATATGGAGGTGTTGTTCCTGAAATTGCCTCAAGACAGCATATGGACTATATTTTTATTACCTGCCAAGAAGCCTTGAAAAAGGCAGGAGTTGGCCTGGAAGATATTGATGGAATTGCCGTTGTGAATGGGCCTGGTCTTAAAGGATCCTTGTTGGTTGGATTGTCATTTGCCAAGGCAATTGCTTTTGCTTTGAATAAACCACTCATTGGGGTAAATCATATTGAGGGCCATATCTATGCGAATTTCTTAAACCATAAGGAAATCAAAACACCATTTATATCACTCATTGTTTCCGGTGGGCATACCTCTCTTTTCCTGGTGCAAAAAATGGGTCAATATCAAGAACTGGGAATTACGAGAGATGATGCAGCTGGCGAGGCGTTTGATAAAATAGCAAGATATTTTGGTTTAGGATATCCAGGGGGGCCAATTATTGAAAAAATGGCCTCAACAGGGGGAAAAGACGCCATTCATTTTCCACGTCCGTTAATGAGGTCAACTGACCTTGATTTCAGTTTTAGTGGCCTGAAGACAGCAGTGATTTATTATGCAAAAGAAAAAATGAGAACAAAACAGCCATTGGAATTAGCAGATATTTGTGCCTCTTTCCAACAGGCAGTGATAGAAACTCTGGTACATAAAACATTTTCTGCTGCTCATAGACACAATATTGATACAATTGTTATAGGTGGAGGAGTTGCGGCAAATGAATGCTTACGAAAAGCATTTTTAGCAGCTGGCCGTAAAAATAAAATTCATGTTTATTTTCCACCCAAAGAGCTGTGTACTGATAATGCAGGCATGATTGCTGCTGCTGGTTATTTTAAATTAATAAATGGTATGACCGATTCTTTTTATTTAGATGTATTCACAGAATAATATAAAATCGGTAAAAGCGATAAAATAGGATATATTTTATTATATATTGCAATATAGAAGATAAATAGCATAATATGGCTTAAAAAGGCTTAAAACAGGATTTGCAAAAAGATAAGACATTATATAATATAGTAGAGGTATTTAGCACTCTCATACTGAGAGTGCTAAATCAGTTCAAATAACCATTTAAGGAGGATTGAATATGGACATTAAAAAAATTAAACCTTTAGGTGACCGCTTATTGGTAAAACCAATTGTGGAAGAAGAAAAAACTAAAGGCGGTATCGTATTACCAGATACGGTATCAAAGGAAAAACCGCAAGTCGGTGAAGTATTGGCAGTTGGAACTGGTCGAACTAATGATGAGGGCAAAACATTTCCAATGCAGTTTAAAAAGGGTGACAAGGTAGTTTATGCAAAATATTCTGGGACTGATTTAAAAGATGAGGATGACGAAGATTATCTTCTTCTAAGCGAGAAAGATATCCTGGCTATTTTAAAGTAGTAAATTGATAATTTTTATAATTTTAAAAAGCAATTCTAATTAATTCTAAATAATGAGGAGGAAAAGAATTATGGCAAAGCAATTTCTGTTTGATGAAGACGCTAGAAATGCACTAAAGAGAGGTGCCGATAAGTTAGCTAATAGTGTTAAAATAACCTTAGGTCCTAAAGGTAGAAATGTTGTATTGGAAAAGAAATATGGTTCTCCTACCATAACCAATGATGGTGTAACGATTGCCAGGGAAATTGAAGTAGAGGACCCGTTCGAAAATATGGGAGCACAATTTGTAAAAGAAGTGGCTACTAAAACAAACGATATTGCCGGAGACGGAACAACAACTGCTACAGTACTGGCTCAGGAAATACTACATGAAGGTTTAAGAAATGTGGCAGCAGGTGCAAATCCCATGATGCTCAGAAAAGGGATTCAAAAGGCCGTTGAAAAAGCTGTGGAAGAAATTAAAAAATTAAGTATAGAAATAAAAGATAAAGAATCCATAGCCAATGTTGCTTCAATTTCGGCTGCTGATCGAGAAATTGGTAATATTATTGCAGATGCCATGGAAAAAGTAGGCAAAGATGGTGTGATTACGGTTGAAGAATCCAAAACTATGGGTACTACCTTGGATGTTGTTGAAGGAATGCAATTTGACAAAGGTTATATATCTCCATATATGGTTACCGATGCCGAAAGAATGGAAGCCTTGCTGGATGACCCCCTGATTTTAATTACAGATACTAAAATCAGTAATATGAAAGGCTTGCTTCCCATTTTAGAAAAAGTAGCTCAAATGGGCAAACCTTTATTTATTATTGCAGAGGATATTGAAGGCGAAGCTTTGGCAACTTTAGTCGTCAATAAAATCAGAGGCACCTTAAATTGTGTTGCCGTTAAGGCACCCGGCTTTGGTGATAGAAGGAAAGAAATGCTGGCTGATATTGCTGCAGTAACCGGTGGCCAGGTTATTTCAGAAGAAGTTGGCTTAAAATTAGAGAACGCCGATGTTACTATGCTGGGAACCGCGCATCAGGTAAAAGTAAATAAAGAGGAAACTATCATTGTTGGTGGCAAGGGTGATGTTAAGGAAATTAAAAAGAGAGAAGCTCAGATAAGAACACAAATTGAAGATAGCACCTCAGATTATGATAAAGAAAAATTACAGGAAAGATTGGGCAAGTTAGTCGGTGGCGTGGCAGTAATTAACGTGGGTGCGGCTACAGAAACTGAGCTAAAAGAAAAGAAACACAGGGTAGAAGATGCACTTTCTGCAACCAAAGCAGCAGTTGAAGAAGGCATTGTTGCCGGTGGTGGAACTGTACTTATTAACGTTATTTCAGCTTTAGAAAAGTACAAGCTGGAAGGTGACGAACAGATCAGTGTCAATATTATTCGTAAAGCATTGGAAGAGCCGACCAAACAAATAGCACAGAATGCCGGTTTCGAAGGCTCTGTGATTGTGGAGAAAATGAGGGGTAAGGAAAAAGGAATTGGTTTTGATGCCGAAGTAGGTGAGTTTGTGGATATGATTAAAAAAGGCATTGTTGATCCGACCAAAGTAACCCGTTCTGCCCTCCAGAATGCTGCCAGTATTGCCGGAATGGTTCTAACCACTGAATGCCTGGTTGCTGATAAGCCGGAAGAGAAGAAGGAATTACCTGCGATGCCCGGCGGCGGAGGAATGCCCGGAGGAATGCCAGGCGGAATGTACTAAATTAAAGAACAGATTAGTTTTACGTTAATCTGTAAAGAGTATATAAAATAAAAGAAAGCCTCTTACCACATTTAAAAGGCAAAGGCTTTCTTTTATTTTTGCTTACAATAGAAAAAAATAAATCAAAAATTAACTAATCATTAATACAATTCCTCAATTGGATAATAAGGAAACCCAAAGTTGTCTGCCACCGGTTTGTAGGTAATCTTACCATCTAAAATATTAAGTCCCTTGGCTAAAGCCGGGTTGCTGATAAGTGCCTTTTTATAGCCTTTATTAGCAATTTCCAGAGCATAAGGTAAAGTGGCATTGGTTAAGGCAAAGGTAGACGTTCTGGCAAAGGCACCTGGCATATTGGTTACGCAATAATGGAGTACCCCGTGGAGTTTGTAGGTTGGCTCACTGTGAGAGGTTGGTTTACTGGTCTGGATGCATCCACCCTGATCGATTGCTACATCTACAATGACTGAGTTAGGTTGCATGGTTTTAACCATTTCTTCTGTGACTAATTTGGGCGCTGCTGCTCCAGGAATCAGAACCGCACCGATCACCGCATCTGCATCTTGAATTTCCTGCTCAATATTATGCTGATTGGAAACGAGGAAATTCACATTTTTGGGCATGATATCGTCAAGGTATTTTAGACGGTTTAAACTAATATCAAAAATGGTAACATTAGCACCGATGCCTGCTGCAACTTTGGCTGCATTGGTTCCGACTGTTCCGCCACCAATGACCAGCACCTTGGCCGGTTTAACACCGGGAACGCCTCCCATTAAAACACCTTTTCCGCCGTAGGGAAGGGCTAAAAAGTAAGCTGCTACATGTCCGGCCATTTTCCCGGCTACCTCACTCATGGGAGCCAACAGTGGTAAATTTCTATCTGCGGTTTCCACTGTTTCATAAGCAATACAGACACTATTCCTATCCAGCATGCCTTGCGTTAATTCCCGTGATGCAGCAAAATGAAAATAGGTAAATACTATTTGTCCGGCCTTGATCATTGGATACTCAACAGGCATCGGTTCTTTGACCTTCATAATCATTTCTGCTTTTTGAAATATTTCTTCGGGATTGTCCTGAATAGAGGCACCGGCAGCGCTGTATTCTTGGTCTGATATTCCGCTTCCTGAGCCAGCTGATTTCTGAACAAATACCTGATGGCCTGCCTGAGTAAATGCTTTGACGCCCGCTGGCGTAATGGCAACTCGGTTTTCATTATTTTTAATCTCTTTAGGTACACCAATTATCATGAGATATATATTCCTCCTTATAAAAGAATGGCATAGGGTAAGGGTATATGATAATAAATGATATATATTCCCTAACCCTATACCCTCAAATTGAAAATAAAAAAATTAAATCTTTAACATTTCAGGATTGGAAAAATATTCCCTGACCTGTTCAGCCATAACACCGCTTAAGAACAGCAGACCAATCAAATTTGGTATAGCCATGGCACCGTTTAAGGCATCAGTAAGTAGCCAGACAAAGGGCACTTCGACAACGGAGCCAAGAAAAGCAACAATGACAAAAAGCCAGGCATAGGGCATAACCACTGCAGGACCAAGAATAAAACGAGAACACTGTTGACCATAGTAACACCAGGTAATAATGGTAGAAAACCCAAATAATAGGGAGCCAAGAGCTACTATAGGTCCACCGATACCTCCCAATACGGTCCCAAAGGCATGTGCAGTTAATTGGGTACTGGTGTATCCGGTTTCTAATGAGTTGGTCGTCAAAATAACCAGGGCAGTCATGGAACAGATAATCAGGGTATCAATCATAACATCAATCATGGCAATAGAACCCTGTCTTACGGGATGCTTTGTTCTCGCAACGGCGTTGGCGATACTTCCACTGCCGAGACCGGCTTCATTGGAGAAGATACCACGGGCAACCCCAAAGCGCATGGCCTGGGCGACAGTTGCTCCGGCAAATCCACCAATAGCAGCTTTTCCGGTAAAGGCACTTCTAAAAATTTCACCAAATGCCCAGGGGACCATATTGATACGAGAAATGATAACAATCAAAGCACCAACAATGTAAAAAATAGCCATAAAAGGTACCAGATATTCGGTCACTTCTCCAATCCTTTTGATTCCTCCTACTACAACTAACCAAGCTAAGGCTGCGAGGACAATTCCGGTTACAATCTGTGGAATACCAAAGACGCTGTTTCCGACCAAAGCCATGGAGTTGGTTTGCACCATATCTCCGATGCCAAAGGCAGCTAAGGCTCCAAATAGTGCGAATATCCAGCCTAACCATTTTTGGCCCAATCCTTTTTCGATAAAATACATGGAACCACCGGCTAAAGCCCCGTCTTTATCTTTGATTCGATACTTTACACCCAGAGCGGCTTCGGTGAGCTTGGTTGCCATTCCGACTAAGGCGATAATCCACATCCACAGGACAGCACCGGGACCTCCAGCAGCAATAGCCGTAGCTACACCGGCAATATTTCCATTACCGATAGTCGCAGCAAGAGTAGCCGTCAATGCCTGAAATGGTGTGATTTCCCCTTCATCTTTATCACTCATATCTTTTCTGGTCAAGCCACTGAAGATTAATTTCCAGCCGTGTCCGGAATGCTTAAATTGGGGAAAACCTAAGCGGATTGTCAAGAAAAGACCAGTACCAGCCAGGATAATTAGCATGGGAGGACCCCAGACAAAATCATCCACAATAGTCAGAAAATTCATAATTGCGGTCATAATAATTTTACCTCCTAATTTTTATCTATTATTATTAGTTATACTAAAAAATCAGGCAAAACTTTTTTGTTAGATTAAGCAATTATAATTTTAAACAACATATTGAATGGTTGTTATCACCTCCTCTGAAAAATGAAATATAAAAACCTCCTTTCCTTTAATATCGAGCTTAATTTTTATTATGCTACTAAAAAACCTTAAAATCAAGTATTTATCTTTTATTAATGGGTGCCAAGAAAGGTAATGGTACTACCTCTGCTTCTACAGGTCGGTTTCTAATGAGTATATTGACATGACTACCAAGTTGAGTATAAGGTAAATCCAATATTGCCATAGCATAAACCTTTTTTAGGGAAGAGCAATAGTTTCCGTAGTTAATGAAACCTGCCTTCTGCACGTCTT